>JANNTO010000083.1:0-7566 GCA_031403675.1 Gammaproteobacteria bacterium
GCCAACTTACAAGGACCAGATCGAGCAGCTCAAGGACAAGGACCTGAGCACCTACGGATTCCTCGGTTACCCATTGCTGCAGAGTGCGGACATCCTGATGTATCGGCCGGATTTCGTGCCGGTTGGCGAGGACCAGGTGGCGCACGTCGAGATCACCCGGGAGATCGCGCGGCGCTTCAATCACATTTACGGCCGCGAGCCGGATTTCGAGGCACGCGTCGAAAAAGCCGTCAAGCGGCTTGGCAGCCGCAATGCGGCGCAGTACACGGAGTTGCGCCGCCAATACCAGGAGCAGGGGCAAGCAGATGCGTTGACCCAGGCACGCGCGATGATCGAGTCGGGCGCCCGGCTTACGGTCGCGGATCGCGAACGCCTGCTCGGATACCTGGAAGGTGGCGGCCGGTCGATCCTTCCCGAGCCGGCGGCGCTCTTGACGAAGTCGCCAAAGGTGCCGGGTCTCGACGGCAGGAAAATGTCGAAGTCCTATGGCAACACAGTTAACCTGCGCGAGGACCCCGACAGCGTCCAGAAGAAGCTCCGGGCCATGCAGACTGATCCTGCGCGCGCGCGGCGTAGCGACCCGGGAGACCCGGACAAATGCCCAGTCTGGGACCTGCACAAGATCTACTCGAACGAGGAAACGAAGTCGTGGGTGCAGAAGGGCTGTAGGTCCGCCGGCATCGGCTGCCTCGATTGCAAGAAACCGCTGATCGATTCCGTCCTTGCCGAACTCAAAACGATCCGCGAACGCGCACGCGAATACGAGGAGAACCCGGACCTGGTGCGCAGCATCGTGGCAGAAGGTTGCGAGCGCGCCCGCGTTGCAGCCCGTGCGACAATGGATGAAGTCCGTGCCGCCATCGGTCTGGAGTACCGGTGATCGAAGCCGCAGACATCGCTGCCGCAACTTCTGCCGATTCCGGCGCAGTCGAGCCGTCGCCGCAGCAGGGCGAGATGCCGTTCGCGATCGTCGACGGCGAGCCGGTCATGGAGATGCCGCGCGATCTATATATCCCGCCGCAGGCGCTCGAGGTGTTCCTCGAGGCATTCGAAGGCCCGCTGGATCTGCTGCTCTACCTGATCCGTCGCCAGAATATCGACGTGCTGGATATCCCGATCGCGGACATCACGCGTCAGTACATGGAGTACATCCAGCTGATGCACGAACTCGACCTCGAACTTGCCGGCGAGTACCTGCTGATGGCTGCGATGCTGGCCGAGATCAAGTCGCGCATGCTGCTGCCGCGCAGCGCAGATACCGGCCTGGAGGAAGACGATCCGCGCGCCGAGTTGGTGCGCCGCCTGCAGGAGTACGAGCGTTACAAGCGTGCCGCGGAGGACATCGACAGCCTGACGCGACTCGAGCGCGATGTGCACCAGGCCGTGGCGGAATTGACGCACCGGAACGTGGTGCGCCTGTTGCCAGAGGTGGCCCTGCAGGAGATGCTGGTCGCATTCAAGGATGTGGTACAGCGCTCCACGATGTTTGCGCATCTGCACGTCCGACGCGAAACGCTTTCGGTGAGGCAACGCATGTCGGACGTGCTGGCGATGCTGGACGGCACCGGGCTCGTCGAGTTCGTGCGGTTGTTTCGTGCAGAAGAGGGTCGCATGGGCGTCACCGTGACATTCGCGGCGCTGCTTGAATTGCTGCGCGAGCAGCTGGTCGAGATCGTCCAGGCTGAGCCCTACCAGCCATTGCATGTGCGTCGTGCTGAACGCGACCTGGACGCACCAGGCCTCGACGATATGGAAATCACGACCGCATGAGGGACGGGATACCCATGGACATTGGTCAATTGAAAGGCATCATCGAAGCCGCGTTGCTCGCTTACGGACAGCCGCTCAGCGTCGAGCAGTTGCGCGAGATGTTCGACGAATTCGAGCGCCCGGATGCTGCTGACGTGCGCACGGCGCTCGCCGATCTGGCCCTCGACTGCGATGGACGTCCAATGGAGCTGATCGAGGTGGCGAGTGGCTGGCGCCTGCAGGTCCGCAGCGCATTCGCCACGCGACTCTCGAAGCTTTGGCAGGAGCGGCCGAGCCGCTATTCGCGGGCGTTGCTCGAAACCCTGGCGCTGATCGCCTATCGCCAGCCGATCACGCGTGCGGAGATCGAGGACGTGCGCGGTGTCACGGTCAATCCCAACATCGTGCGCACGCTGACCGAGCGTGGCTGGATCCGGGTCGTTGGCCATCGGGAGGTGCCCGGGCACCCGGAACTGCTCGGCACGACACGCGAGTTCCTCGACTATTTCAGCTTGAAGACCCTCGACGAACTGCCGTCACTTGCGGCGCTCAAGGACATGGATGACGTCGGGATACAGCTCGAGTTCGACGGACCCGTGACGGTACAGGCCGCAGCGGCCGGTCTGACCGCCGCGAACGACGCCGACGCGGCAAACTGATCCGGCGCGGCTGCGCCGCGACTGGCAACTCTCATGCGTGAACGGATCCAGAAACTGCTTGCGGCGCGTGGTGTTGGTTCGCGCCGGCAGATCGAAGCCTGGATCGTGGCCGGCAGAATCAAGGTGAATGGCAAGCTTGCGACGCCTGGCCAGGCCGTTGCTGAGCGCGATGATGTTCGGCTGGATGGGCGGCGCCTGCGGCTCGCCCGCGCGACCGAACCGGAACATCGTGGCATCGTGTATCACCGGCCCGCGCAGGA
Source organism: Gammaproteobacteria bacterium (assembly GCA_031403675.1). Lineage (GTDB taxonomy): Bacteria > Pseudomonadota > Gammaproteobacteria > Steroidobacterales > Steroidobacteraceae > SCUD01. The sequence continues at coordinate 2,669 of JANNTO010000083.1, forward strand.
GGACATCCGCGCCGGCAGCGCCGGCACGATGCCGAGTTCGCTGGAGCGGCTGCCGAAAGCCTCGGGTCAGCGCTGGATCCCGATCAGCCCGCTCGCATCCAATGACGGCGGACTGGAACTCTTCATCACGGACGGTCAGCTGGCCGCGGCTTTGACGCGCCGCGGCATCGGGATTCCGAGCGAGTTCAGCGTGCGTGTGCGTGGTGCTTTTGACGAGGCGAAAGTCGCTGAAATGCTGGTCGCCGCCGCCGCAGCGACCGCGGCCAAGGGTTGCATAACAGGTGCGACGTTGACGGGCGGCGAGGGCAGCAATCGCTGGCTGCAGGTTCAATGCGTCGGTTTGCGCCCGCGCGATCTCAAACAGCTATTCGAGCACTGTGGCCTTGAGGCCAACCGGGTCCTGCGCACGCGCTTTGGGCCGGTGGCAATGGACCGGGCGATGGCGCGCGGCCGCAGCCGATCGCTGACCGACGACGAAATGAAGGCATTGCGCGAGCTGGCGAGAACGGTGACTACTGGTAGTCGAAAGACTGCCCATTGATCCCGGCGCTTGCCGCTCCGAGCAGGTACAGGAATGGCGCGACCACCGCCGCGGGTTCCAGCAATTTGCTGCGGTCTTCGGCGGGAAATGCCTGCAATCGCATCGCGGTTCGCACTGGGCCGGGGTTGATGCTATTGACGCGGATGCGCGTGGTCTCCGCCATTTCGTGTGCGAGTACCTGCATCAGTCCTTCGACGCCGAATTTCGAGGCGGCATACGCACCCCAATAGGCGCGCCCGCGTCGCGCAATTGTGCTGGACGTAAAGACGATGCAGGCGTCGTCCGAGCGGCGCAACAGCGGTAGCAGGGTGCGGGTCAGGATAAATGGCGCTGTCAGGTTGACGTGCAAGACCTTGCACCAGGTCGCCACGTCGTAGTGCTCGATCGGACTGAGCGTTTCCAGGATGCCGGCGACGTGCGCCAGCCCGTCCACGCGGCCAAACTCCTTGTCGAGTGCATCGTGCAGGGCGTCGTACTCCGGGGCCGCGGCCGTCTCCAGGTTGAACGGCAGCAACGCCGGTTTTGGGCCACCGGCCTGCACGATGCGGTCGTAAGTGCGCTCAAGCTTGCGCAGCGTGCGGCCGAGCAGAGCAACCGTCGCGCCCTGACGCGCGAGTGCCATCGCGACCGCCTGGCCGATGCCGTCGCCTGCGCCGGTCACGACCATGACTCGCCCCGCATGCGAGCCCGGTGCCGGGTCGTACGTTCGTACCTCTGCTGGATCAGCCATGGGTTCCATGCTGCCGTGCCGCGCGCCATGCCGTCCACAGGCTTTCAGAGGGACCGATGCTCATTCGCTTGCGGCCAACAGCGAATCGCCTGGACTCGATCCGGTCGAGCAGTACGCCGTGCAGGGCACCGAATACGCGTAAGCCGCGCAACTCGGGAAGGGCTGCCTGCGCGAATTCCGCCATTGCCGCCTGCCAGTGGTGGCGCGAACGGGCGGCCAGGCGCTCGAGACAGCGCCGAGTGCCTTCACCGCCATCCACCGCGCGCAGTTCGACATGAGAAATGCCCTGGTCGGATAGCCACGCCAGCGGAAGGTGAATCCGGCCATCGATTGCGTCTTGCCGCAGGTCGCGGATGACTTCGACCATGCGTATGGACTGTCCGGTCGCCCGGGACAGGCGTTCGAGTTGCAGCGGGTTGCGGTCGCCGCCGAGCGCAAGCGCCAGTGCGCGGCAGAATCCATCGGCACGGGCAAAGTACGCCTCGAGTTCCGGCTCGGTTTCATAGCTCGCGCAGGCCAGTTCGAGTTCGATGCCGGAAACCGCATCTTGCAGAGGCCGCCAGGCGCGTGCTGCATCAGGTCGCGCGCGCCACAATGCCTGCGTCAACGGATGCCGGGCTACACCCTGTTCGAGGCGCTGGATCTCTTCCTTCCACCACTGCAGCTTCAGATGCGAGATGCCGTGATCAACCCGTGCCGCAATGATCGAACGCAGTTCCGTCTCGAGCGCGAAAATTGCAGCCGTCAATGGCCGTGATGACTCGGGGGTGAACAGCCACGCGTACCAATGCAGGCTGCCGGCCCGCGGCGGAGCGGCCGCACCCGGAAGGGTGGCGCCCATGTCAGTGCTCGTCGGGCGGTGCGAGTTCCGGCGTTGTGCTATCCACTTCGCGCACGGTCACTTCGATTTCGGTCAGGTCTTCTATGGGCTTCTCGCCACGCACGCCGAGTTCGGTGAACTTGCGTGCGCCGGGCAGCACATTGCGCTCGAGCGATCCGATGGACGAATTGTAGGCGCGCACACTGGCCTCAAGGGCATTGCCGAGCTTGCCGATGTGATTGCGGAACGTGCCGAGCCGCGAGTACAGATCCTCGGCCAGACGCCGGATGCGCTCCGCGCCTTCCGCCAGTCGCACATTCTGCCAGCCGCTATGCACGGCTTTCAGCAGTGCCAGCAGGGTGGAAGGCGTCGTCAATATGACGCCGCTGCTCATTGCCCGATCGAGCAGATCCGGCTGCTGGTCGAGTGCGGCCGACAGGAACTGATCCCCCGGCAGGAACAGCACCACGAATTGCGGCGCATTCTCGAACTGCGCTGCATAGTTCTTCGACGACAACAACCGCACGCGTTCCGAGACATGCTGGGCATGGCGCCGCAATGCCGCGCTACGCGCTTCGTCGCTCGGCGCCTCGACCGCGAGCAGATACGCGTCGAGCGGCGTCTTGACATCCACTACGACGTCGCGTCCCTCGGGCAGATGCACAATCATGTCCGGTCGCAATGCGCCGTCCTCGCCCACGACATGCACCTGCTCCTCGAAATCGCAATGCACCGTCATGCCCGCAAGTTCCACCAGCCGTCGCAACGCGATCTCACCCCATTGACCACGCACCTGGGGCTTGCTGAGCGCCTGCACCAGATTGCGGGTTTCACGTTGCAGGGCCGTGTGGGTTTCGCGCATGTCCGTCATGTGCTGGCGCAGGCTACCGAAATCCCGCTGGCGCTCGACCTCGATTTCGCGCAATGCGTCGGATGTGCGTGCCAGCGATTCCTGGATCGGTTTGATCAGCGCCTCGATGGCCTGCTCACGTTCCTTGAGCGAGCTCTGCGCGTTCTGCTGATGCCCGCCGAGGTTCTCCTTGGCAAGCCGCAGGAAATTCTCGATGTTCTCGCGCAGTTGCCGGCCGGCCAGGTCATCGAACCGCCGGTCGAGCTGTTCCATCGCGCGATCGAGCGCCACCGTGCGCTCCGACTCAATCGTCGCAACGCGGCGCCGGCCAAACCACCAGCCGGCGCCGAGGGCGAGCGCCAGCCCGAAAACAATCAGCAGGATCGTGTTTAGTTCCAAGTTCATGACCGCAGTCCCAGCCAATCGAGCAACTCGTCCGGGTGCCCCAGCACGGCTTCCGGCTGCCAGGCGGTCGGATCTTCGCCCTCACTCAGGTAGCCGAAACCGGCCACCAGGGGAATCATGCCCGCGTTGCGGGCGGCCTGCACGTCGCGCTCCGCATCACCCAGGTAGACGCACTCGTGCGGCTCGAGCCCGAGCAAGGCGGCGGCATGCAGCAGCGGCATCGGATGCGGTTTGCGCTCGGGGAGCGTATCGCCGCTGACCACGCAACCACTTCGCGCTGCAAGGCCCAATTGCTCGAGCAGGGGCATGGTGAGCCAGCCGGGCTTGTTGGTGACGATCCCCCACTGCATGCCAGCCAGCTCGATCGCACCCAGCACGTCCTCGAAGCCAGCAAAGACTCGCGTGTGAACCGCAAGCGCACCCCGATAATTATCGAGGAAGCGCAGCCGCAGATCCTCGTAGCGGGCCGGCTCCGGCTCCCCGAAGGCAAACCGGATCAGGCGTGGCGCACCATGTGACACCAGGGGCCGGATCCGCTCGAATGGCAACTCTTCCAGACCCTCCGCGATGCGCAAACGGTTGAGCGCCTGCGCCATGTCTGGCGCCGTGTCTAGCAGCGTGCCATCGAGATCGAGCAGCACGCCGCGCAATTCGCGGCGGCGGTTCATACGCGCGCAGCCACCGACGGCCGCTTGAAGTGCACGAGGTAATTGACCGAAGTGTCGGCGCTGACGCGAGCCTGGCGCGTGGCCGGGTTGTAATCGAGCCCGGCCAGGTCGCAGATTTCGAGACCGGCATCCCGGGCCCAGCGCGCGATTTCGGACGGGCGGATCAGACGCGCGTACTGATGCGTACCCATCGGCAGCAGGCGCAGCACGTATTCGGCGCCAACGATTGCGAGCGCAAATGCCTTTGCATTGCGGTTGATCGTCGAGCAAACCACGTCGCCGCCCGGCCGCACCAGGCAGGCTAGGGCCACGACGGCGGCGGCCGGGTCGGGCACGTGTTCCAGCATCTCAAGGCAGGTCACGAGATCGTAGGACCCCGCTTCGGCGCCGGCGAGCGTCTCTGCCTCGATTTCCCGGTAGTCGACGGATACCCCTGATTCCAACGCATGCAACCGCGCCACTTCGAGGGCCTTGGGCGCGAGATCGATGCCGGTCACCCGGGCCCCGCGCCGGGCCATGCCCTCCGCCAGCAGTCCGCCGCCGCAACCGACGTCCAATACGCGCCGCCCTGCCAGCCCGGCGCGCGCCTCGATGTAATCGAGACGCGCCGGATTCAGATCGTGCAGCGGCCGGAATTCGCCGTCGGGGTCCCACCAGCGTGGTGCCGCCGCGTCGAATTTCGAGATTTCCGCGGGGTCGACATTCAGGCCGGATTGCATCGGATAAGTATACCCGCTGTGCTAAAATTCGCGCTTTCCAACGCCCTCTGGTGATGACGAAATCCGCATGAGCGAGATCGCGCGCGAAGTCCTGCACGTCAACCTCGAAGACGAGATGCGCAAGTCCTATCTCGATTACGCGATGAGCGTGATCGTGGGCCGCGC
>JANNTO010000084.1:0-2532 GCA_031403675.1 Gammaproteobacteria bacterium
ACTTGACCCCCGACGCCTTCCAGCGCCCGAGCAGAAAGTGCTGCCGCGGGAGCGTCTCCGCGGCCAGATCCATGCCCAGGAAGATGTCCCCCGCCTGCACACGGACCCGCCCGGTCGGACCGGCGCCCCGACTCGCGCCTCCTAACGCAATTCGGTAATCTTCCGCGTAACGGAACTCGCGCCACCGCCCCGTCTGGATCGGCCGCACCTCGTAGCCGGGTGGTGGATTGACGATCAACTGCAGTAGAAGCTGTTTCACCACCCGTTGTATTCCGGAGCCCGCGTCCAACCGGGAAATCACGCTGACGTCCGCAAGCAATTGTCTGGGCCCGCCCAGCTCAGGCTTGGCCATCGCTGCCAATTTACCCCCGATGCTGCGCACGATCTCTACTGGAAGTAGCCGCGAAAGCAGCAGGCATCCCTGCAAAAGCGCCCGCTTGCCGGCCCGAGCGGCCCGAACGATACGTCCGTGCATACCCCGAGCGCCGCTAATGCGTCGCCGCCTCGTAACCCGCGAAGGCTTCGTCGACGCTCGCAAATATCTGCAGCTTTCCACCATTGAGCAAAGCCGCACTGTCGCAATGCGCCCTGATCGTAGCTGGATCGTGGGACACGAGAATCATTGCCCGGTCCTTACGCTTCTCGAACAATTCGATATTGCACTTCTCATGAAATCTGTTGTCGCCAACCGCGATGATCTCGTCGATGAGAAAGCAATCGAACTCTATCGCCATAGAAAGCGCAAACGCGAGCCGGGCACACATGCCACCGGAATAGTGCATGACCGGCTCCCGAAGGAAGATGCCAAGCTCGGTAAAGTCCTCGATGAACGGGAGTACTTTTCCATAGTCCACTCCATACACGCGGCAAATGAAGCGCACGTTATCGAAGCCCGTGAGATTAGGGTGAAAGGAGCCGCCGAATGCCAGCGGCCACGACACTGACATTTGACGACGTATGCGCCCGGAGGAAGGAATTTCAGCGCCACTGATCAGCCTGATCAGAGTCGATTTTCCGGAACCATTTCGCCCAAGAATGCCGATCTTCTGGCCTTTTGCGATTTGAACGTTGATCTTGTCGAGAACAAGATGCGACCCCTGTCGCGTGCGATACATTTTTGAAAGGTTTTCGATCGCTATCACGCAAAATCCAGCTTGCGAGCCGCGGCACGCACAAGAGAAAGCCCGACCGCGACCATCGCCAGGCAGGCAAGGGCCACAAACTTCATGTCGTAATGCGTTCGAACCACCGTGCCGAAATAACCATCTCGAATCATTTCAACGCAATGGACCATCGGAAACCACAAAATAAATTCCCGAAAGTCGTCTGACAACCATTCGACCATGAATGCAGCGCCGGAGAGGGGAAAAAGTATGTAAGCTGTCGGTGACCACAGGCGCTCTCCAATCTCGGAAAACGATGTCACTGCGCCGACGATCAATGCTAATGCAGTACCGAACAAGGCAAGCATCAGCCAGCCGCCCAGCACAATCAGGGCGTCGTCAGGCGGCTCAGCCCAGCCAATTGATATCCAAAGTGCGCCTAACCCGATAAAGGATATCGATGCTCCGGCAATTTCGAGAAATATTTTTGTAAGCAACAGGTCAAGCACTCGTACGGGTCTGTGATACAGCAGTCCCTTGTTCCCTCGTATCGCATCGCAACAACGATTTGCGCAATTGCGCCATAGCAGCACCGAGGAGTAACCAGTCAACGCAAAAGCCGCGATCGGCAGGCTTGAGCTGTGAGCAAGTTTGGTCGCGGACCAGAGCGTGGTAATGGCGACGGTGAATATCATCGGCTCTAGAAATAACCAGATGAATCCGAGATTGTCCCGGCCGTACCGGGTAATTACTTCCCACATGAACAGTGCGCCAAGAACGCGCAACTGCACTCGGAATGCTTTGATCAAAGATGTATTCTCAGCCACGCGCAGCAATCGTGCTACTCAATATGCTCGAGCACGGCCGCAAGAAGCAAACTGACAATGGTCCAAGTCACCAAACCCAATAGAAACACTACAAACGTATAACGAATACGCCGCGGCTCGATGGGATAGTCGGGCAGGTTTGGCTGCACCACACGATCGATGTACAGTTGCTGCCGCTGCGCCTCGTTGCGGGCAGTCTCCAAAAGTATCATCGTCGCGGCGAGTTGTTTTTCGGCAAATTCTCGCTCCAACGCCACCTGCATGTAGACCGCGGCCTTGTTGGTGAGCGAACCGCCGCGGCCCGAGATCCGGCCCATTTCCGCGTCGACTTCCCTCTGCAGCAATGCGGCGCGGGTGTTGAGCATCGGGATCTGTGGGTTGTCCGGAGTAACGCTTCGCAGCTGCGCGATCTGCATCTTCGTCGCAATATGCTCTTCCTGCAGTTTACCGAGCTGCTGCAGCTGGAATGCGGACTGCCGTTCCGGATCCACGACTGACTTGTCAGTGCGAAACGCCGCCACCGCCATCGCCGCGTCTTTCGCCTTTTTCTCGGCTGCCTTCACTTCATTCGCGGCGAATTGCACGATGTCCCGGCGGCTGCG
>JANNTO010000085.1:0-3383 GCA_031403675.1 Gammaproteobacteria bacterium
ACCTGGTCCACGACCGACGTGAAGGTTGCGTCATCCGGTGACCTCGCCTACGAACTCGGCACCTTCATGTTTGATCCGGACGGTGCCGGTTCGGCGCCGACAGCCACCGGTGAATTCGTAACCGTGTGGACCAAGGTGGACGGCACCTGGCGTGCCGTTGTCGATTCCGGCACGGCGATCAAGACACCCGAGGCCCCGGCGCAGTGATTGCTCCAGTCGATCCGCCCAGGCTGCATCGCGGCCTGCGGCGGATCGACGTCATTGCGCTGACGGTCAATGTCATCGTCGGCGCGGGTGTCTTCGCGATGCCCGCCGGGCTGGCCGCTGCAGCAGGACACCTAAGCCTTGCGGTGCTGGTCGCGGCATTCATCGTAATGGCGCTGTTCGCCCTGTCCTTCGTCGAAGTCGCGAGCCGTTTCGACCGGACCGGCGGACCCCAGTTGTATGCCGAAGCCGCATTCGGCCCGCTGGCTGGCTTCACCGTCGGCTGGTTGCTCGCGGTCTCGCGCATCGCCGTGTTCGGCGCAATTGCCCACGTGATGCTCGACTACGCCGCGTTGCTCTGGCCGGCACTTGAGGGGCGCTGGCCGCGCGCAATCGCAATCACCGCCTTCATCGCGGCCCTCGCTGCATTCAACCTGCGCGGCGTCACGCGCGGCGCCATGGTCGGCAACTTGCTGACGGTCGCGAAACTCTTGCCATTGCTGCCGGTCGCGCTTGCCGGACTCTGGCTGGCCGGATGGAACGACATTCCTGCGACGGCACCGCAAGAGCCCGGCGGCCTGGCCAGGGGTATGCTGCTCGCGCTCTTTGCCTGCACCGGCTTCGAAGTAGCAACGATTGTGGCGGGCGAAATGCGCGATCCACGGCGCGACCTGGCGGCCGGAATCCTGGGCGGACTCGCGATCGCCTGCGTCCTGTACCTGCTGGTGATGTTCGCCACCTTTGCCCTGCTGCCGGATCCCGCAGCCTCTGCGCGGCCGCTCGCCGACCTCGCGGAGGCGGCGATCGGGCCGGCGGGCGCTGTGCTGATGGCAATCGCCGCGGTGCTCTGCAGTGCCGGCGGCCTCGCGGGCCAGATGCTGGTTGCACCGCGGATCTTCTTTGCCCTGGGCGAGAGTGGCGACCTGCCGCGCGCCATCGCGGCCGTGTCGCCACTGCGGCGCACGCCCTACATCGCCATTACGGTCACCGCGACGCTTGCCTGGCTGATGGTCATCAGCGGCACATTCATGTACCTGGTCACGATGTTCGTGATCGCACGGATGGTTGCCTACGGCTCGACTGCAGCGGCTCTCATCGTGCTGCGGCGCCGCGCAGGGCCGGCACCGGTGTCGATCCCGGGCGGGCCGGCCATCGCCGTGGCAGCAATCGTGTGTGGTGCCGCGATTGTGTTGAGCACGTCCTGGGTCGCGGCGCGCGATGTTGCGGTCGCATTGCTCGCCGGCTTCGCAATCCGCACCTGGGTGCGCTACCGCGCGAAGGGGAGTAGAGTTTTCGGCCGGCGATAATTGCCATTCCAGGGGGCATTTATGAAAAGGCGTCACTTCGTCGGTGCGGGGCTCGCGCTCGCTGCCACATTTCCATTGCGCGGCTTCAGCGCCGTTCTCAAGGGTGCCGGCGACCTGCCGGCAAAATCACTCGCTGGTGGCGACCTGCTGCTGCGGGGATCTTCGGTCGAAGCCTTCGCCGCCAGCCTCCGCGGCGACTTGCTGCTACCCGGAAACGAGGGCTATGAACGGGCTCGCCACATCTGGAACGGCATGTTCGACAAGCGCCCCGCGCTGATTGCGCGCTGCACCGGCGCGGCGGACGTCATTCAAGCGGTAAATTTCGCCCGTGAACATCAGTTGCTGACCGCGGTGCGGGCGGGTGGACACAGCTTTTCGGGAAAATCGACCTGCGATGGCGGGATCATGATCGACCTTGAACCGATGACGGGGGTGCGCGTCGATCCCAAGGCGCGGCGCGCCTATCTCGAGACCGGATCCCGTCTCGGCCAACTGGACCGCGAAACCCAGGCCTTCGGTCTCGCGACGCCCGCGGGCACGGTATCGGACACCGGGGCTGCCGGCCTGACACTTGGCGGCGGGCTGGGCCGATTGGGGCGGCGGTTCGGACTCAGCTGCGATAACGTCGTGGGGGCGGATGTCATCACGGCGGCCGGTACTCTCGTGCATGCCAGCGAGTCCGAGAATGCCGACTTACTCTGGGGCTTGCGCGGCGGTGGCGGAAACTTCGGCGTGGTGACTTCCCTCGAGTACCGACTGCACCCGGTCGATCCGACGGTACTGGCGGGCGTGATCGCCTGGCCGATCGAGCAGGCCCGGGACCTACTTCGGTACCTGACCGAGTTCGGCGAGAGCATGCCGGATGAACTCAGCCTGTCAGCCGTGCTGGTCTGGACGCCGGACGGCAAGCCGCTGATCAGCGTTGAAGCCTGCTGGTCGGCCGACCATGCGGCGGGCGAGAAGGTGCTCGCGCCGCTGCGCCGGCTTGGAAAGCCGATCAGTGACACGATCGCTCCGATGCCCTACGTGAAATTGCAATCGGCTGGTGACGCCGGACTGCCGGCGGGCAACTGTTATTACGCCAAGAATGGTTTCCTGCCGAAGCTTGACGAGGCAGGCATCGACCTTGTCCTGGCTACGTTTCTCGAAGCGCCGACAAAATTCATCATGTTCATCGACTCATATGGCGGTGCGTTTGGCAGGGTCGCGGTTGAGGAAACCGCGTTCCCCAATCGCAAGGAGAAATTCTTCGTACTGATTGTTTCTCAATGGACCGGAAACGAGAACAGCGATCGTCATCTCGCCGATCTGCGTGGCAGTTGGAAACGCATTGACCATCTGGCCCGTGGTTTCTATACGAATCTTGCGGATCCGGACACGGCCAGCAGCGTGATACGCGGCAATTACGGACCGAACTTCCCGCGCCTGGCTGCATTGAAGGCCAAGTACGATCCGATGAATCTGTTCCGGCTGAACGCCAACGTGCCGCCGAAAGTCTGACGGGATTCGGGCCTAGTCCGGCCAGCTGCGGTCGCCGAGCGCACAAGCCGCGCCCGGCGGCGGCATCGAATCAATCTTTGCGCGCGTCTCCGTGATTTCGTCCGCCAGCGGCGTGCCCGCCGCAAGCGTCGCGGCGCGCGCGGCTTGCCGGCGCGATTCGACGATGCAGTCCGAATCCGCCAGTAGCTGCGCCAGATTGTTGCGCGCCGCGGCGTTCGTTGGTGCGAGCAGGATCGCACGCAGGTAGGCATCTGCAGCCCCTTCCATTTCGCCATCGGCGTAGGAGATGTTGCCGCGGCCCAGCCAGGCCAGCGGCTGTTCAGGCCAGCGCGCAATCGCAGAGTCGTAAGAGAGCGCCGCCGCGCGACGCTG
>JANNTO010000086.1:0-12963 GCA_031403675.1 Gammaproteobacteria bacterium
CACACCTCCGCACAGGTGCGCAGACTCGAAGCGTCATAGCCAAACGTCTCGCGCCGATCCGGGCCGGTCTCGCGGATCAGCCGGTTCATGGCGTCATAGACCAGTGTGAACTGCGCGCCACTGCGGGTGCGGCGGCTGGTCGGGTTGCCGTTGCTGTCGTAGCCGAAGCTCTCGAAGTTCGGGTTGAGCGAGGTCGAGGTCACCGGATAATCGGCCTGCGCCAGGCGGCCGTAGCCATCAAACTGATAGCCGGTCGTGAATCCCTTCGCCGAGGTCACGCTCAGCAACTCGCCGTTGCCGTTGTAGGCGTTCGTTCTGGCATTGCGCTCGAGCGGCGTGCCGTAGGCTTCCTTGATGCGTTGCACCAGTCCATCAGCGAAATACTCGGTCAACGTCTTGCGCGCCATCGGGTCCGTGACGATCGAGACGCGCCCGAGCAAGTCATAAACAGTCTGGGCCTCGTCACCGGCCGGATCGATTGCGCTGATCACACGACCGTCGGCGTCATGGATAAAGCTCGAAGTCTCCCAGCCGCCTGTGTTGCTGACGGTGCGCGTGGCGATGCGCCGGCCGGACACGTGGTAGTCATGTTCGACCACATACGGAAAACCTGACGAAGTAGTCGGGCTCTCGCCATGCGTGAGCAGCCGACGCGCATTCCACTGATAGACGCTGACGCCGCCGCGTGGATCGGTCACGCCGACTACATTGCCGGCATCGTCATAAGTCTGGATTGTCGTCAGCGCGAGATGTCCCGCGCCCGGGTCGACGATCTGTTTCCACAACTCGCTGTTGGTGTGACGCAGGGCGGATAGTGCATTCAGAGGATGATATTGATTCTGCGTCACGCGTCCGACCGGATCGGTCACTGACGTGAGCTGGCCGAGTGCGTTGTAGGCATACGTAGTGGTCGCACGCGCGCCGCTCACCGTGGGTGCCAGAATCTTGTTGAGTCGTCCGGTCGTAAAGTACTGGTAGTCGGTAATCCCGCCATTCGGATTGGTTGCCGTCAGGATGCGATTACAGGTGGTCAGGGTCGGCACTGTGCAGCTCGCGGCATAGGTGTAATTCGCGGCGATGCTCGCCGCCGGGAATCCGGTGCGCGTACGCCGCAGCATTTGCGTCAAGTTGTGACGCGCATCATAAGCAAGCTCGAAGCGATCCCCGAGCGGCAACACCCGCGCAGTCAGGCGGCCGATCGCATCGTATTCAGACTTGGTGGTGAACCCGCGTTCGTTGGTCTGCGCGATCGAACGATTATCCAGATCGTAGCGAATGCGGACAAAACCGTTGAGCGGATCTTTCCGCGCGCCGTACTCGAAATCCGGTGCATAAAACGTGTACAAGCGAGCCGGATTCGCAGTGGCGACCGCGACCCCATCGCGCACTTCGCGCACGCGATTGAGCGCGTCGTACGTGAACTGGATTTCAGCCGTTGCCGCAGCCGGGCGGGTGACGTTGACGAGTCTCGGATAGGGCGAGGGCCGATCGCTCGCATCCGAGCGCTCCCAGGAGTAGTTCCATGCTTGCCCCGCAGGGTCAGTAATGCTCGAAAGCAGTCCGCCTTTCAGGTCGAACTCACCGCCCGCGCTGCCGAGATCCCAGTTCATCGACAGGCTGCGTCCGTCTGATGTTGTGGCCCGGAGTCCTTCCATTACCGAGGGCGTGACACCGTCGAGACTGATGTACAGGCCAAGCGAATTAGTGACACGATCCAGGCGATTGGTACAGGAACCAGAGATGTTCCAGCCAAAGCCACCGTTGAGCGGGTCGATCGGGTCGGAAAAACAGTAAGTGAACGCCAGCGACATCCCCTCGGGGAATGTCCAGCTGCTCGCGAAAAACCCCTGTGCGCGGCTGTGCACATCCGCCCGAAAGTACTTGAGGATATTCCCGTAGGATGGGTTCCAGGCCCGCCATGCGAAGGCAATCGCATCGCCGGTACCCGAACGCCGCGTCAACGAAACCGTGTCGTACTCCCAGGAGGGGTGCCGGCGCCCGGGATAGAAGGACGGCAGCGCGTGGCGCTCGCCAGCCTGCTCGAGGATTGTCTGACTGCCTGGCGCGGCGACGAAGGTGTTGTCCGCGAGACGCACATACGTCTCATTGGATGCACCCATCGTGACGCTCGCAACGTTATAAGTCAGCCGCCGCGTGAGCCAGCGCATGGTCGCAGCACCGGCCAGCTGATTCGCAGTGACGCCGGGGTTGGCGCGATAGAGCTGGTAGATCGCCTCGATCGCGACCATTGGCGGGGCGAGCGCGAGCGGGTTGGTCGCGCCCATGCCCTCGAGCCCGCCGCCGGAAATGCTTGCGCGCACATCCAGATTGTGGGTCCAGCCATACATGCAGCCCGGGCAGCCTTCGGAACCGGACTGGTAGGTCGGCTGAAACGTCAGCGAATACGGAAAATCACCGGACCCCACACTCAGGTTGACCTCCGGCTTGTAGGTCAAGGCACCGGAGCGCAGATCGACTCCCTGGAGATTGGAGCGGTCCTCGAAGCCGTCTTTGAGTAAGTCCGCCTGGGGTGGCGATGCGGATGCGGTCAGGAATTCCGGCGAGCCCGGCCCTCCGCCGCCTTTGAGCCCTCGATCGATCGAGGTCACGACATGGGCAATCTCGCTGGCATCGCTGTTGAACGCGATCCACGCACAGCCGCGGTGCATGGTCGATTCTGACTGCGGCACGCGTTGGACTATCAGCGTTCCTGGAAACTCGCTAAACGCCGATCCATACAATGGCTTGATCTGAATCGTCGTGCCCGGCCCGATGAAGCGGTCGTTGGGCAGGATGACCGTGAAACCAGTGCCCGCGAGCGTGCGCCCTGCCTGGCAGGTCACCGTGCCTTGTGACACGCCATTGCGTCGCTCCGTGACGCTCGCGGTGTAGTTCGACTGGGCGAAAGCATGGTAACGAATGGTCCCGCCGAAATTCTCCTGCGCCCAGGGCATGCGCTGTGGCGTCGAGGCGGAATCGACCGCATCGGTCTGCTGCTCGGCCAGGCTGCCTTCGAGCATCGCGCCGAGTGCGGCCAGCGCATGGCGCGCCGCGGTCCGATCCTGTGCATTCTCGGCAACGCTGGTTGTGCTGAGGCCGGAATCGAGATCGAGACGCAGCGCGCGATCGGCCGTCGAATAGACGAGCGGTATCTCACCGGCATCGGTGAGGCCATTGTTGTTGGTATCGCCCACCCAGTAGTGCGCCTGCGAATAGGCGACGCCAATCGTGTAGTGGTTCTGCAGGCGCACATTGGCAACACCTTCAAGGAGGTATCCCGCGCGTGTCAGCTGCGCGAGCCAGGCCGCCGCCATCTTCGACTTCAGTCCCTCCTCCATCGTGCCGGGACTGTCGAGCGGCGGCCCGTTGTACTCCGGATCGGGAACTCCGACATCGCCATAGGGACGGAGTGTATCCATCAGCATCGAATCATCAGACGCCAGTCGGGTTTGCAGTTCGGGTCCCGTGTCACCCCAGCCATGCACAATGATCAAATCCGAGCCGATGTCGAATTGCTTGGTCGTGCTGCGGTCCATGTAAGTGCCGCTGCTCGCGGCATACGGAAGATTAGCGGTCAAACCGATCGAGACCGACTGAAATGAAGTCAGACAATTCGCCTGGAGGACTTGATCGCCGATCGCGAGTCCTTCGCGCTCGGTCATCGCAATCGGGCTGCTGTAGGACGCGCCATTGCCGTCTTCGTAGTACGCGACCGAGCGGTAACTGAGCCTGCGGCCGAAGATCTCATCGACGAAGAAGGTCCGATCGCAGGAGCCGAGATCGATTGCGAGCGTGGTGCGGAATTTGTCCGGCAAGCCGGCCGTGTAGGTGCCCAGGCTGGCACTGAGCGTACCGGTGGTTGCCGCACTCCACGGGTCATCGAGGCGCAGGATGCGTGAGCCCCCGAAAATCTGCTCCGCGCGTGCAACTGAAAAATTCGTGCGCAAGTGCGTCAGCAGGTTGGTTGCCGCCGTGTTGAGCGAGCTGTCGATGCCGGAGAGATTGACGCCGGTGATGTAGGCAACGCCGCTTTCCGTGCCGGAACCGCTCGGTGTCGTCGCCGTCGAGACGAATGTACTGGCCGGAAAACTGGCGGCGGTCTCGACGTCCACCGGCGTCCAGCGCTCGCTGGCCTTGTAGGAAGGATCGAGCGTGACGGTGGCAGCGCTAATCGTGACCTGCACCCAGGCATGCCCCATCACGACCTGCGTGATGGAACTGGTGCCGGTCACCGTCGCCGGGATTCCGCCATTGGCGAGAAATTCGCGCGCCACGTCGGGGTCGGTGATGCCGAGCCAGGCCTGGAATTGCGCACCGGTCAGCTGAATCGTGCCGGTCGCATAGCGCGCGGTCGGCTGGCCTGCAGCCCGGAGCAGTTCGACCAGGAGCTGCGCCTGATCGAATGCCGTGCCGGAGCGGTCGATCAGGGCGCCCAGCGCTCCTTTCTGTGCGCCAAACTTGGCCTCGTAACGGACGTTGTTGCGTACGAATGCGAAGATTTTCTGAGGATCGTCTTCCAGCGCATGCGCAGTTGCGGTGATTTCCCAGGGCTTGGTCGTTTCCCAGCCATAGGTCGCCGTGCTGGGGAGTGCGCCATAGTAGGTAACCGCCGCCGCGGGCGTGACCGCAGCGCCTGTGCCGAAGCGCATGCCGTAGGGCATGGCAGTTTGCGCACTCGCACCTGTAGCAGCCGCGAGCAAGGTGACGGCGAGAGCACCAACACGGGGAGTGAGGCGCATATCCAAGTCCCTCGAAGCGGCGAGTCTACGCTTGCGGGGCGTACATTCAACACCAGTTTCTCTGCGCGCTCGCCAATTGCAAACCCCGGAAGCCGAGCGCACAGTGATGCCTGCTGAGGGTTGGATGAACCAGAGACTCTCACTCCTGCTGGTGCTGGCACTGACGACCCTGCTCGCCAGCGCGCAATCGGCCACGTTCCAATATGACGCGCTTGGGCGCGTGATTTCGGCCGCGTATCCGAATGGCGCGATCGTCTCCTACGAATACGACGCCAACGGCAATCGCACGGAGATGGAGATTGTGCTCGGCAATCACGGCCCGGATGCCATCGATGACACGGCCAGCAAAGCGGCCGCCTCGATATCGACGCTGTCTGTGCTGTCGAATGACACCGATGCCGACAGTCATCCGCTCGTCATCACGGCGATTTCCACGCCGTCGCGCGGTGGAACGGCCACAGCGATCAACGGCGCGACGCAGATTTCCTATACGGCCGGCGCGGTCGGCACCGAAACCTTCCACTACACGATCTCGGACGGGAATGGCGGGTTTGACACGGCGAGCGTGATCGTCACGGTCACGAACACGCCCCCGGATGCCGTCAATGATGCCTATACGAAGACCAGCGGCTCGACCTCCACGCTCACGGTCCTGGTGAACGATACCGACGCGAACGGGCATGCGCTCGTTATCACCAGCGTGACAACCCCGTCGGCGGGCGGCACGGCGCTCCGCATCAGCAACAATACCGAGGTCTCCTACACGGCCGGGGCGGTCGGCACGGAGACCTTCAGTTACACGATTTCCGACGGCAACGCCGGCACCGATACGGCCACAGTCAACGTCACCGTGCAGCCCGGTGAGATCGTGACCCTCAATCCTTCGGCCAGCACGACCTATCCGACGACCATCGTGTTTACGATCGCGCAACTGGCAACGCTCAACGGGAATGCGGCAACCATTCAGAGCATGACCGTGCCGGGCGGCTGCGGCTCGCGGACCATCGCGGGCGGCGGCCAGTCGGTCACCTACACGCCGCCGAACTACTCGTACAATTACTGCGTCGATGTGGAGCCACCGCCATCGGTGTGCGACGTACCGTATGTGATTCGCAAGACCGCGACCAGCCAGGACTACAGCGGAATCGCACACATCCTGGTGTACGCCCGGGCGATCGCGATACCGGATCCTTGTCCATAGGCCTGCGACCGTCGTTCGCTCCAGGTGCTCACAACCGCGCGTGCGCCGGCGGTCCGGGTAGAACCGTCCGCGGGCCCTTCTTGCCGGTGAATGTCATGGATCCGGTGCGAGCATCAAACTGCGAGCGGGTCGCACTGACGAGCTCGCCTGCTCCGCAGCCACGGCGAAAGCTTCCAGCCCCCGTCCACCGATTTGCCGGGTCCGCAGCAGTCAACGATTCCGGCGCCCAAGTCTTCGTTGCCCTCACGGCCCGCCGGCAGCGCCGAGATGTTTCGCGAAGAATCCGAGCATCCGCTCGTACGCGGCGGCCCGATTCGCCTCATCGAAGAAGCCATGCCCCTCGCCCCACTCGGTGGACCACTCCGGCGGATTGCCGGCCTTCTCGAGCGCCGCGCGCATGCGCTTGGCATGTTCGAAAGGTGCGCGCTCGTCGATCTTGCCGTGCAGGAGCAGCACCGGTATGCGAATCTTCTCTGCGTTGTAGACGGGCGAGCGGCGCTTGAGCTCCTCCATATCGGTGCCGATTGCCATTTTCAGGTAGTTCTTGCCGCGCTCAATCGTCTGAATGTCGCCCTTCTCGAACATCAACGGCAGATCGTAGACGCCCGCCATGCCGACGGCGCACCGGAACAGATCCGGCTCGCGGAATGCGCCCGTGAGCGCCGCGTAGGCGCCATAGCTGGCCCCGTAGATACAAATGCGTTTCGGGTCCGCGACTCCGTCACCGATCGCCCACCTGACACCATCGGTGACGTCGTCCTGCATCTCGCGGCCCCAACGGCCGTGGCCGGCGGCCTCGAAGATGCGGCCTCGCCCGCCGGACCCCCGATAGTTCACCTGCAGGACCACGTAGCCGCGCGATGCCAGCAGCTGCGTCTCGTAATCGAATCCGTAGGTGTCATAGACACCGTGTGGACCGCCGTGCACCACCACGATCATCGGGAGCTGTTTCGCGCTGGGACCGTTCGGCATGGTCAGATAGCCCCGGATCTTCATGCCATCGCGGGCCTTGAACTCGATGGGCTCCACTTTCGCCAGGTCTTCGGGCTTCAGATCGGGTCGCGACGCAAGCTGGACCAGGAGCTTGTGAAGCTTGACATCCACGACGAAAAAAGTGGGCGGTGTATTCGGACTTGAAACGCGCGCCACGGCCAGGGACATGTCATCTGTCTGGCTCGTGATATCCACTTGGTGGCCACCAAATGTGCTGCGCAACCATTGGTGCAGTCGGGCAAGAGGATGCTCCGGCTCCGGATACCAGTATTCGGGAAAGTGATCGACGTACCAAAAGCCCCAGGGTTGGCCGCTCGGGTCCACTCCTTCCAGCCCAACGTCGACGTCCGCGTGCCGGAACAGCAATTCTTGTGCACCTGTTTCTGGCGTCCAGGCATGCACGCCGCGCGTGGGCGCGTCGCGGTCTTCGAGCACAAAGAATTGCCCCTGCTGCGCGGATGCTGCGACCGGCCAGAGCATTCCCCCATCCGCAGCAGAACTTATGAGTTGCTTCCATTCCTCGCTCCCGGCTGGACGATAGAACACCAGGTTGTTTCCCTGCCGGCCTTCGCCCGATACCAGCGCCACGCGATGCTCGAAATCGGTCAGGAATGTGCCATTGCGTATTGGGGAAACCGCGACTTTCTTGAGCTTGCCATTGATCACATTCATGCGGTACGCGACGTTGAAGTCCCCTTCGAAGGTGTAGCCGTGGGTCTGGATGAGCACCTCCGCCGGATCCGCCGGCAAGCGGTCAATCACTTCCGCCGCGGCGTCAATGGATTGCCGCTGATCGACGCGGGTGCCCGATCGCAAATCACCTGCCTGATAACCGAACAGCAGTTCTGCGCCCTTGCCAGTGGCGTCGAACCCGATGATTTCGCCGGTCGGTACCTTGTAGGAAATGTAGCCGGGAAAACGCCGGGTGGGTCCGATCAGCAGGCGTGAGTCATTGGCCCATTCAAAAGTCGCGATGTCCGTCAGGTCACCGAAATGCCCCTGGGTGGACAGTTTCAGTTCCGGAAAATGCAGCACGGTCATCGCTTCGTGCTCGTTCGTGCGACGCGTGACCGCGAGATAGCTGCCGTTGGGCGAGATCTTCATCGACTCATACTTCGCGAAATTCGTGAAGCTGGTGATGGGCGGGGGCGCGGCGACTGCGATGGCCGGGCAACACAGCGCAAGGAGACCCAGAAGACGGGCGCGCATGGACTTTCTCCCTCGCCACGATACCGGCGCCATTCTGCGCCACGTTCACGCGGCGTCGCAATCAAACGGATCGGGCTTGGACGCCCGCCGGCCAGAACGCTAGGATTGATGTGTTGCCATGGGAATTTCAATTACCGACGAAGCAATGCGCAAGCGGCGCCTTCAGGAGCTGATCGAGGCGGCGGCACCGTGCTGGGCCGGAGAAGCACTGGTCGGACGACGCTACTTTGGCAGTTCCCACCGGACCCGCGAGCGTGACTTGAAGTGGATCGGGTTCCAGATTTTCAAGGAGTACTCCGGAGGCGGGGTTTACGGCGGTCCCGGCGCGACCGTGGCGAGCATTCTGCGCGCGGCGAGCCAGCGGGCGGCGCAGATCGAACTGGCCACGCCCGAGGCCGAAATCGGGCAGATACTGGGTGACTTGGAATTCGCCATGGACGAGCTCCGGCACATGACGCAATTCATGCATCTGTACGCCTTGGCGGGCGGTGCGCGCGACCGAAGCATCGCGTCGCTGGGAGAGCTGCCGCATGCTCGCTGCCTCGCTTCCCTGCGCCACCGGCTACGGGTCACGGACCTCGGCCGCATGGCCGTCAGTCTCTCGGAGGGCGGCGGGCTCGGGCTGCATTTCGGCATGCACGAACACTACGCATCGCACCCGCCGTCTGACGCCAT
This sequence comes from Gammaproteobacteria bacterium, assembly GCA_031403675.1. Taxonomy (GTDB): domain Bacteria; phylum Pseudomonadota; class Gammaproteobacteria; order Steroidobacterales; family Steroidobacteraceae; genus SCUD01. Next base: position 8,818 of record JANNTO010000086.1, read on the forward strand.
TGACGTCGAGGCAGCACGGCTGACCCAGTCCATTCTGGCGGACGAAAGCAGCCACATGCGGTCGCGTTTCAAGTCAGCGCTGGCGCTCCACCAGGACGAGTCATCGTGGTCCGAACTCCAGGCCAAGCTGGTGGCGATCGGTACCCAGAAACTTCGCGAGCGCAACGAGCAGTTCTCATCGCCCCTCGAGGACGACGAGCTGGCGTCGATCATGGCCGACCGGGCGCTCGGGCGGCGCTACATCGCGGATCACCTCGGCTTCCTGGTGACCGGGTTGTGAACTGGTCGCTCGACGGTGGCGCGCTCGCCGTTGCCGCGCAGTGGTGCCAAGCCGCGCGCGACCTGCCGGAGGCACCGTTGCTCATGGCGTTCGGCACCCGGGAATCCGCCCTGGTTCTGATCGGCGCCGGTCGCACTCTCAGCCTGCGGCGGTACGACGACGGGCCGATTGCCGCTGAGGTCCTCTGGAATCGCCTGGAGGAGTTTTGCCGTTCCAGTGCACTGATGGCCGGATACATCGGCTTCGACGCGGTCTGGTCCGACGACACGCAGCGCCCGGTACTCGACGCGGGAAAACTGTCGGCGCCGACCCTGCATTTTTGGGAGCCGCGTGGCGCCATCCGCATCGACGCCGCGCCGTCTGGCAAGGTGGAAATTTCAGTGCTGCGTGGACCTGACACCGTGAGCGGAATACTGCCGCTGCCGCTCGGCGCCTTCGAATCCGTCCCGCTGCGCAGTCTCGATGCGGAAATGCGGCCGTTCCGCGAGTCGGTCGCGTTGACCATCGCCTTCATACAGCGTGGTGAGGGGCAGCGCGTCACGGTCGCGCGGCGCATTGACCTTCCCGACAATCTGGATCTGCTGGCGTCATTCGCGGCACCGCCGAAGTCTTGCAACCTCAACGTCGGTCGGAGCTTCTATCTTGCGACCCCGGCGATTGAGCTGGCCGGTCACAGTCCCGAGTTACTCGCGAGCGGAAATCCTGAGCGCTTCGTCTGCTACAAATTGTCCGGCACCGGCGCGCGTCATCCCGATCCCGACGTAGACACGCGTCTGCAGGACGGGTTTTTGGCCGACAAGAAAATCCTGAACGAGCACGCGCTGTCCATCGAAGCCACGCGCAAAGCGCTTGAGACAGTGGGAGCGGTGCGGACCGCACCCATGGTGGTGCTGGATCGACCGGGACTGCGCCATCTCATGACCCCGTTGACGGTGGCGACGCGGCCGGATGTCTCCTGGTCCAGGATCATGCGAGCCGTGCTGCCGGCCGGTGCGCAGCCGCGCGCGGCGGGACTGGAAACACTCGACGGACTGGAGCGCATCAGCCGGGGCGCCTACTACGGCATCATCGGGGTGCGCACGCCGGATGGCGGGTTTGAGTTTTCGCAGGTGCTGCGCACGCTGTTCAGGGACCGGACCGGGGTCTACACCTTCGTCGGCGCCGCTGTCACCGGCGATTCGACGGTGGACGGCGAGAGCGATGAGACGCAGCTGAAGCTCGATGACATCGTTGCGATGCGCCGGGCGCAGGGCGCGCAATCCCACAGTCGCATCGGTTCGGCCTGAGGGTGCGGCGCCCGCCCGGAGATCTTTGGGCGTACGTTCAGCACAGGGCGAGAATCCGCTCGAGCACGTCTGGTCGCGCGGCAATGACCTGCAATTCGTAATTCTTCGCCGCCGTCAGGGCGGCGCGCAGCGGGTCCCGCCGCTCATGCAGCGTCGCCAGTGCGGCATGAACCTGCTGCTCCGTGACCGCGCCACGCGCGGCGCCGGCCAGTGGAACTGCAAGGCCGAAGGCCTGGCACTTCGCAGCGAGCGCCGGCTGATCCCAGAAAAACGGGCAGGAAATCATCGGAACGCCGTGGTAGATCGCCTCGTGGGTCGAGTTGAGGCCGTGGTGCGTGATGAACACGTCGGCTTCCCGGAGTATTGCCCACTGGTCGACAGAATCATGGATGGTCACGTTCGGCCTGGCGAGCGGCCGCAGCGTCGCAGCGTCCAATGCCGTGCCACCCAGGCTGATCACTCCATGGGCTCGCGGATGGCGCGACAGCGCGTCGGCGATTGTGTTGAGGGCCGCCAGAGCCTCGGTCGCGTAGGAACGCCACACCACCGTACCGAAAGAAATGTAGACCTTGAGCGTCGCGTCGCCTCCGAAACAGGCAGGCAGGTCCGCGCGGTTGCGCGCGGCGATTTCTTCCGCCGCGGGCAAGGACCCGAAAAATGCCACCGGCTCGAAGATCGCTCGCTCCGCGACCGTCAGGTACTCCGGCGGCTCGCTGTACACGTTGAGAAAGGGGCTCAGGCCCGCCACGTAGGAGAACGGCGAGGCGTTGGCAACACCGTAGCGGTCGCGGAGCAATTCGACCGCGCGCCGGCATTGCCTCGACACCACGACGCGCGGATCGGCCGCGAGAATCCGCTGGAACCGGTCGGGATCCACGTTGTGCCCGGCGCACAGGTTCACGTGCGGCACGCCCATCCGCGCCGCGGCAACGCGACCGATCATCGCAAACGTGTCATAGACAACCAGCGACACGCCGAGCGCCTCCAGTTCGCGCTGGATCTCCAGAACGTAGTGCGCCGCGTAGCCAACCGAACGCATGGCGATCGGAAACGAGACGGCGTCCGCGGCGGCCAGCGGATATTTGCCGAACAGGTCGACAAACGTACCTCCGGCGGCGCTGATTTCGCGCTCAAACCGACGATGCGTGAAAACGTGCGCGGCTACACCTCGCGCCGAGAGGCCGGACACCAACGGGAGCAACCGGCGCAGGTGCCCATCGGCCAGCATGGAGAAGAAGGCAATCTTCTTCATCGCGAGTGATCCCGGAGCTGCGCAACCCGCGCCAGCGACACAACATGCGCAAGCCGCGCCAACGGCGGGGGCGGCAACCATGCATCGCCTGTTTCCAGGACCCGCTGCAAAGCCTGCGCACTGGCTGGGCACAATTGCGCCCAGTCCAGGTCATCGATGGTCTCCCAAAGACCCGCGACGTAGTACATCGCCACTGCGAGCAGAACGTCGAGGTACGGTATCTGCGACTGGACGGCGGCCAGCATTGCGCGGGTCGCACCGCGGTAGATGTCCGGGAAGCGACGGTGCAGCACCTCCGGGCCCCGCAGGTGCACGGCCCGTGACTGATGTTCCATCGCCGTGCCGGCCACCAGCGCACAGTAAAGCCCGAACTCATCAAGCGTGTCTGCCTTGCCGAAATCCGAGATGCCGATCGGCCCGCCCATGCGGGCCTCGATGGCAAGGCGATCGCGATCCACGAAGGTATTCGGGACAAACGAGAAATCGACGCCGAAACGGCGCGCGCCCGCGATCAGGCTGCAGTGCACCAGCTGCGCGCCCTCCCACACGCGCGGGTGGAACACCCGCTCGCCGATCATGATGTTGTGATAGTGGCTCGCCGGCAGGAACGCGTGGATCCGGCGCGGGTCTGCCGGAACCGTGGGCGGCGCCGTGAACCAGATGTCCTGCTGCATCAGCAGGAACCATTCCGGCTCAATGCGATGCCGGTCGATCAGCTCCGGGAACTCGCGCCAGAAATTCACCATGCCACGCGGATTCGTCTGTGCCGGCTGGTGCGCGATGCAAGTGACGCGGGCGTCACTCGTGAGGCCTTGCGCCGCCGCGTGCTGCGGGAGCGTGAAGATGTAACTGTGATCGTCCGGCGTCAGCGCCCAGCGCAGATTGCGCAGGTGCAGTTCGATGCCATGCGGGAACTGGCCCACCATCGTGATCGACGCGATCCGCATGTGTACCCGGTGCCGGAGCTTTGACTAATTGATTGTACCGGTGCCATCGAAAAGACTGCGGCCGGAGAGGTCGGACCGCACGCACTCGCCCAGGAGATCAATTAGCGTCGGGACCATGTCGTCGGTAGGGCGCGGGGCCGATGAGGCCGAGCGCGGGATGCCAGCTACCTGAAAACGGCAAATGCCCTTTGAATCTCCGATCCCCGTCTAGCGCGTGCAGTTCGCAAGACCCGTTTCGAGCGCGGTATCGAACGCGGAACTGGCGTATCCATCCGCATCTTCCTGCGTGACGTCACAGCGGCCGTTTCTTGCAGCGTCGGCCATATAAAGCCGCGTCCGGCGCAACGACTGGCCTATGGAATCCAATAGCGCACACGACAC
>JANNTO010000087.1:0-3500 GCA_031403675.1 Gammaproteobacteria bacterium
AAACCGAAGCCGTCCTGCAGGATTTCCAGCACGCCGTCGCCGTATATGTCCTCGCCGCCGCGCGCGTGCGCCTTCAGGATCGAGAAGATCACGTCCTGCTTGCGCTGGCGCGCCATGCTCTCGAGTCCCATGGCCTCGGCCATGGTGACCAGCTCGTGGACCGGCTTGGTCTTGAGCTCGGTCAAGCTCATCGCACTTCTGGACGCAGCGAGCTCCTCCGGCGAAATGATGTCGCCTTCGGAACCGTCCATTACTTGATCGTCCACCGGCAGGCCTTCCTGGCCGTGACGCGGTCCCCCGCCGCCGCGACTGCGGTGGCCCTTTTGGCGATTACGGGCCTGATTGCCGAGATAACCCCTCATAGGTGCTGGTCCAGCAGGGCCGCCAGCTTCGACTTCCCGACCAGACCGACCTGCTGCGCCTCGGGGGCGCCGTTCTTGAACAGGATCAGCGTCGGAATGCCGCGCACGCCGTACTTGACGGGCGTCTGGCGGTTGTCATCGATATTGAGCTTGGCGACCTTCACCCGACCCGCGTAATCCTTCGCGATGTCGTCGAGTATCGGGGCAATGGCCTTGCAGGGACCGCACCATTCAGCCCAGAAATCGAGCAGAACGGGTGTATCGGACTTGAGGACGTCCGCTTCAAACGTCGCGTCGGACGTATGGACGATGTTTCCGCTCACGCGGGGTATTCTCCTGGTTTGAGGTTGATCAGTGACGAGCGAATGCCCGATACGGCACAATATCCGGCGCAGCAGGGGGCGGGTATTTGCGGGAATCCGCGGTGGTCAGGTGCTTTTGTAGCGCGTCGGGAGCCAATTTTCAAGTGATGACTGTCAAAGTAGGAAGCCGGTGACACAACAGCAATTTTCGGACCTTTCCTTTACCGGCCTGCATTTACCTGAATCTGTCGCCCGCGGCGTCGCCGATGCGGGCTTCGAGCGCTGCACGCCGATCCAGGCGGAAGCACTGCCACGGGCGCTCGCAGGGCTCGATGTTGCGGGGCAGGCGCAGACCGGCACGGGAAAAACCGCTGCTTTTCTCGTTGCGCTGTTCAGCCACCTGCTGCGCTACCCGGCCTCTCCCGACCGGCCAAGTACCTCGCCACGCGCGCTGATCCTCGCGCCGACGCGCGAACTCGCGATCCAGATCCATCGCGATGCGGAGATTCTGGTCCAATACACCGGCCTCACGCTCGGGCTCGCCTTTGGCGGCGTGGACTATGACAAACAGCGCCGCACGCTGGCTGCGGGAGTCGATGTGCTGATGGGCACGCCCGGCCGGATCATCGATTTCTACAAGCAGCAGGTCTTCGACCTGCGCCATGCGCAGGTCCTGGTGCTCGACGAAGCCGACCGCATGTTCGATCTCGGCTTCATCAAGGACATCCGCTACCTGCTGCGCCGCCTGCCGGCACCCGAATATCGCCTGAACATGCTGTTCTCCGCGACCTTGTCGCATCGTGTGCTGGAACTCGCCTACGAGCACATGAATGACCCGCAACTGATCCGCATCGAGCCCGAGCGCATTACCGGGGAACGCGTGCGCCAGGTGATCTACTACCCGGCAATGGAGGAAAAGGCCTCGTTGCTGGTGCATCTGATGCGCAAAGGTGCCGCCACGCGCACCATGGTATTCGTCAATACCAAGCGTTTGGCCGAGCGCCTTGAACGCCTGTTACGGGCCAATGGAGTGGCGGCTGCGGCCATGTCCGGCGACGTGCCACAACGGAAACGCATGCGCATGCTGCGCGAGTTCCACGATGGCAAGCTCGCGGCGCTGGTCGCAACCGATGTCGCGGCGCGCGGCCTGCACATCCCGGACGTCAGCCACGTCGTCAACTACGACCTGCCGCAGGATCCGGAAGACTATGTGCATCGCATCGGACGCACCGCGCGTGCCGGCGCGGCCGGCGATGCGGTCAGCTTCGGTTGCGAGCAGTACGTCGAATCGCTGCCCGATATCGAGGCGTTTATCGGGCAACGCATCCCGGTCGGCAGTTTCGATCCGGCCGAGCTGCCCTATCTCAAGTCAGCGCATTACGCGCCACGTTCCTACGGTGACGAAGAGGAAGACGGGCCGCCGCCGAACCAGATCCATCGGCCGGAATACGGCCGCCACGAAAAATCACCGCCAACCGCCAGCCCTGCGCCAGCGACGGCACCCCCCGGCAAGCGGCGCCGGCGCAGGCGTCACGGCAGCGGCAGTCCCGCCGGCCCGCAGGGACCGGCCGGCTGATCCCGCGCCGCGAGCGGCGTGAGACCGGCCGCCAGCTCATGCACCGAATCGACATTGGGGAAATCCGCTACGACCCGGGCCGGCGCGCGGTGCACGGGCCGGCGCACTGCATAGATCCACTCGATGCCATGCGTCTGCGCCGCGCGCAATACGGCGGGACTGTCATCAGCGAACAGCGTGCGCTTCGCGTCAAAGACCTCCTGCTGTGCCAGGCGCGGCCAGAACGCGTCGCTTTCCTTGGGTTCGCCGAGATCGAAGGAGGTATACACGGCATCAAAGCGGCGCCGGATGCCGAGTTGGGCGTCCTTGATCGCAAGAATCTCCGGATGGGCGTTGGTAACGAGTACCACCCGGCGGCCGGTAGCGCGCAACTGCGCGAGGAAGGCACGCGACTCCGGTAGCCATGCGATCCGGTGGCGCGCCGCGCGCTTGAGCGCCGCGATATCGAAGGCCAGAGCCCGGCTCCAATAGTCGATGCAGTACCAGTCGAGCGTGCCTTTCGTCGACTCGAACATCGGTCGCATTAGTCGCTGCGCCTCGTCCACGGTTACGCCACGGCTCTCGGCAAAACGCCGCGGCAGCAGTTCTTCCCAGAAGTGCTGGTCGAATCCGAGATCGAGCAGCGTGCCGTCCATATCGAGCAGCACGGTCTCGATGGATTGCCAGTCGGGGGAATGGGCGCGGCCCTGCACGCGCCTATGATATAACGCGCCCCTCCCCGGAGCCGCCATGACTTCCGACCTGAACCGGTTGTTGCTCGACGTGACTGCGCTGGCGCGCGAAGCAGGCCGCGCGATCCTCGAGGTTTACGCGTCGGCGTTCGCGGTCACCGAGAAGGAAGATCGTTCCCCACTGACCGAGGCGGATCTGCGTTCCGAACGCCTGATCCTGGCGGGACTGCGGCGCCTTGCGCCTGAAATCCCGGTGCTTTCCGAGGAATCTGTCCAGGTTCCGTGGTCAACACGGCGCAGCTGGAGCAGGCTCTGGGTGGTGGATCCGCTGGATGGAACGGTTAACTACGTTCATCGCTTGCCAAATTTTGCGGTTTCTATCGCACTGATGAACAGAGGCGAGGCCGTGCTGGGGGTAGTCTATGACCCAATGTCAAAGGAAATGTATACAGCAGCCATCGGCCAGGGTGCAACAGTCAATGGTCGTGAATTGCGATGCAGCGGATGTGCAGAGTTGCATTTTGCATTGGTCGCAGCAAGCTTCCCACCGCAAGTACAACGAGATTCGGTAGAAGTTGCGCAATTCGTT
>JANNTO010000088.1:0-3545 GCA_031403675.1 Gammaproteobacteria bacterium
TCGTTCCGCTCGCTGAACGCGCGGATGGAATCCTGATCGGCAATGGCCCCGGCGATCCGAAGGATCTCGGTGCGCTGATTGCGCAGATCCGCACCCTGCTCGGCCGGCATCGCCGCCCGATATTCGGCGTCTGCCTCGGCAACCAGATCCTTTGCCTCGCCGCCGGCGGCGATACCTACAAACTCCCGTATGGGCACCGCGGCGTGAACCAGCCGGTTCGCGATCTCCTGACCGGCCGCTGCTACATTACGAGCCAGAACCACGGCTACGCGGTGCGCGAAGATTCCCTGCCCGCGGGATGGCAGCCCTGGTTCGTCAATATCAATGACGGATCCAACGAAGGGATCCGGTCTGATACGGATCCGTATTTCAGCGTGCAGTTTCACCCGGAAGCATCGCCGGGACCGCAGGACACGGCATTCCTGTTCGACGACTTCCTGCGCCTCGCGGGCGCACAGAAAACGTGAGCGCATGAACCCGAAAGTACGTCCTGCAAAACCGCGGCGCACGCTCGTGCTCGGATCCGGCGCGCTGCAGATCGGGCAGGCCGGAGAATTCGATTATTCGGGGTCCCAGGCGATCAAGGCGCTGAAGGAAGACGGTGTCTACACGGTCCTGCTGAATCCGAACATCGCGACGATCCAGACCAGCGAAGGCATGGCGGATCGCCTCTACCTGCTGGCGGTGACGCCGGAGATCGCAGCCGACATCATGCAGAAGGAGCAGGTCGACTCCATCTTGCTCTCTTTTGGCGGCCAGACCGCGCTCAACTGCGGCATCGCGCTCTACGAGAGCGGAGTACTCGACAAGCTCGGTGTCCGCGTGCTCGGCACGCCGGTCACCGCGATCCTCGACACCGAGGATCGCCAGCTGTTCGTCGACCGGCTCAACGAACTCGAGGTCAGGACCGCGAAGAGCATTGCCTGCAGTACCGTGGCCGAGGCCCGACGCGCGGTTGGCGAGATGGGCTACCCGGTGATGCTGCGTGCCGGCTTTGCGCTCGGCGGCAAGGGCAGCGGCATCGTGCGGTGCGAGGCAGATCTCCCGAATGCGCTCCGTCGTGCCTTCGCGGGCAAGGCCAAGCAAGTGCTGGTCGAGGAATACCTCGGCGGCTGGAAGGAGATCGAATACGAGGTGGTCCGCGATGCGAGCGACAACTGCATCACGGTCTGCAACATGGAGAATCTCGATCCGATGGGCATCCACACCGGGGAGTCCATCGTCGTCGCTCCATCGCAGACGCTCAATGACGAGGAGTATCAGCTGCTGCGCAGCATCGCGATCCGGACCGTGCGCCATCTCGGCATCGTCGGCGAATGCAATATCCAGTACGCGCTGAGCCCCGATTCAGTCGAATACCGCGTGATCGAGGTGAACGCCCGGCTGTCGCGTTCGAGCGCGCTTGCGAGCAAGGCGACCGGTTACCCGCTCGCATATGTGGCGGCGAAGATCGCGCTCGGCTACGACCTGCACGAGATCCCGAACGGCATCACCAAGAAGACCACGGCTTTCTTCGAGCCGTCGCTCGACTACCTGGTCTGCAAGGTGCCGCGCTGGGACCTCACCAAATTTCATGGGGCCGTCAAGCAGATCGGCAGCGAGATGAAGAGCGTCGGCGAGGTCATGGCGATTGGCCGCACATTTCCGGAGGTGATCCAGAAAGCGCTGCGCATGCTCGACATCGGCGTCCTCGGTCTCGATCCGGACGCATTTGAATTTGCCGACCTCGAGCAGGAACTGCGCCACGCCACGCCGCGGCGCATTTTTGGCGTCGCCCAGGCGCTGGCAAAGGGCATGAGCGTCGAGAAGATCCACGAGATCACCGACATCGATCCGTGGTTTCTGAGCGCGATGATGCCGGTCGTCGGGATGTATGCGCGCCTGCGCCGCAAGGGCACCGTGCTCGATGCGGATTTGCTGCGCGCCGCCAAGCAGCTCGGATTCTCGGACAAGGCGATCGACGACAGCCTCGGATCGCCGCAGGGCAGCGCACGCACTGCGCGCATGAAACACAATATCCGGCCGCAGTTCGCGCAGATCGACACGCTGGCGGCGGAATTTCCGGCCGACACCAATTATCTGTATTCGACCTACCACGCCTCGGCCAGCGACGTCGCGCCAACTGCGCGCCGCAAAGTCATGGTCCTCGGTGCGGGTGTCTATCGCATCGGTTCAAGCGTCGAATTCGACTGGTGCTGCGTCAATGCGGTGCAGACACTGTCCGCGCTCGGCTACGAGACCATCATGGTCAATTACAATCCGGAGACGGTCAGCACCGACTACGACATCTGCGACCGGCTGATCTTCGACGAGATCAGCCTCGAGTCCGTGCTCGACATCTACCAGCGCGAGAAACCGGAAGGGCTCATTGTCAGCATGGGCGGCCAGGTGCCGAACAATCTGGCGACGCGATTGCATCGCGCAGGGGTTCGTATCCTCGGAACCGACCCCGGAAACATCGATCGGGCGGAGAACCGGCAGACATTCAGCGCATTGCTCGATGAGCTCGGCATCGACCAGCCGGCCTGGCGCCACGTGACGGAAGCGTCATCAGCGGAACGCATCGTCGAAGAGCTCGGCGGTTTCCCGGTACTGGTGCGCCCGAGCTACGTGCTCTCGGGTGCAGCGATGAGCATCGCCCACGAACCGAATGAAATGCGCCAGATCCTGGCCCGCGCCAAGCGCGTGTCGCCCGATCACCCGGTGGTCGTCTCGAAGTTCGAGACGCGCGCGCGGGAGATCGAGATTGACGCCGTTGCCGACCGCGGCGAACTCGTGCTCTGGGCCATCAGCGAGCATGTCGAGGACGCCGGTGTCCATAGCGGCGATGCGACCCTGGTGCTGCCGCCGCAGAGCCTCTACATTTCAACGATCCGGCGGGTGCGCCTGATCGCGGCGGAACTCGCCTCTGCGCTTGCCATCACCGGGCCATTCAATGTCCAGTTCCTCGCCAAGCACAATCTCGTCAAGGTAATCGAGTGCAATCTGCGCGCGTCGCGCAGTTTTCCGTTCGTATCGAAGGTGACCGGCGCGAATTTCGCCGCCGAGGCGACGCGTCGCATGCTGGGTGTCGCGGGGGAAAGCGCGGTCGCGAGCCTCGAACTCGATCATGTGGGCGTCAAGGCACCGATGTTCTCGTTCGGCCGCCTCGCCGGCGTCGACCCGATGCTGGGCGTCGAGATGGCGAGCACCGGCGAAGTCGGTTGTCTTGGCGCGGATCTCCAGGAGGCGCTGCTGCATGCGCTGCACGCCGCCGGATTCCATTATCCGCAGAAGGGCGTGCTGCTGTCGCTCGGCCCGGTCGAGGACAAGTACTGGTTTGCGGACGAGGCGCGGCTGATACACGAGCAGCTGAAGCTGCCGATCTATGCGACCGGAGGCACGGCGGAGGCGCTGCGGGCGCTCGGCATCCCCTGCACACTGGTTGCCAAGCAGCCGGGCGACGGCAAGAGTGCGATGGAGCTGATCGACGCCGGCGAGGCGGCCGAACGAGAACATCGGTGCCTTGACGCCCACATGATCGAGTTCGAGGCTCGCGACCGCGC
>JANNTO010000089.1:0-2470 GCA_031403675.1 Gammaproteobacteria bacterium
GGAGACGAACACCTTGCCGTCGCCGATCTTGCCGGTATTGGCTGTTTTCTCGATCGCCTCGATCACCTGCTCGAGCATTTCGCTCTTGACCGCGGCTTCGATCTTGACCTTGGGCAGGAAGTCCACCACGTACTCCGCGCCGCGGTAGAGCTCGGTGTGCCCCTTTTGCCGCCCGAAGCCCTTGACTTCGGTGACGGTGATGCCGGTCACGCCGACGGCGGACAAGGCTTCCCGTACTTCGTCAAGCTTGAACGGCTTGATAATTGCAGTGACAAGTTTCATTCGGTTTCCCCGTGAAAAGGGGGCTGGCCCCGTGGCCGGCCCCGTGCTGCCTCAGAAAGTCTTCTGGATGTAGACCGTAACAGTATCTTTACCAACAAAGCGGGCATCAGACCCATTGGTATAGAACGCCTTCTGCGCCGCATTCGTGTCGGTTCCGGTCCAATATGCCCCTATGGTGAAGTCCTTTGGCAGCGCGTAGGTCACCCCGATCTTATAGTCCTCGTAAGAGGCAAAGGAATCGTTCGACACCCCTACTATCGCACTACCGGTGAACTTCTGCTTTCCATAGTGCAATATGCCGGTCAGCTTGTCATTGATCGGAATACTGGCCGTCAGATCGAAGTACCAGGTGCCTGAACTGTCCTGCACACCGAACGTCTTGTTACCTACGCTGTAGGAGTATTTGGCAGAAATCCACTTCCAGGACAGCGCGCCGTAGATTTCCTGCGTGTCTGCCTTGCCGATGCCGAGCGGGGCAATCGCCGAGCTGAACGTGCCTGGGTAAACGTAAAAGAGCGCACCTACGTCGTAGCCAAAATCGGATTTGCCGATCGTGCCTTTGTAACCGCCGTAGACGTCCCATTCGAGGCTGGAGCTGGTATAGCCTGTAGCAGCCGTGGAATCGGTCAGCCAGGAAACATTCGACAGCCAGGTGCCGGCATAGAAACCGCTCGAGTGGCTGTAATCGAAGCCGCTCTGTATCGCAGGATCCCCGTTGGTCTGGGTCAGCCCGCGGAATACGTATTGGCTGAAGAGGCCGACGTTGCCGGTGAGCGTGTGTGGTGAGGCGGGTGCCGCGGGCGCCTGCGCTTGGGCCAGACCTGACCCGAGGGCAGCCGCAACCAATCCCGCGATTGCAGTCTTTTTAAGCATGTTGTGACCCCGTTGGTTACATGTGCAATATTGCACGGACAGGTAGAGCAGGGATCGTGCCAATTTAAAAGTGTACAAGCCAATCAACCAGTTAGAATGTCTGTGGATAAAAACCCACCAAGTCACCGCACCGCAATGATGCGCATGCCCTTTTCTTGCACCGCGCCAGTGCATCAGCCGGTTGCCCGGCGAGGCCTGTATTATTTAAGTCCATGAGCAATTTGTTATATGACTGGCCCAAGTCCTGTAATCAGGATGTGTAGTAGATTCGCAACAACCGGAACCATCCCGCAGCGAAATTCATGGATCAGCGGCTACTCGATGAAATGAACGACAGGATCAAGGCGGTGCTTGCGCAAAGCCCCGCTGCCGATCTCGAAAAGAACCTGAAGGCGCTGCTGGCCGGCATCTTCAGCCGCCTCGATCTGGTGGCGCGCGAGGAGTTCGACGTGCAGCGCGAAGTCCTGGCGCGCACCCGCGCCAAGCTGGCCGAGCTCGAGGCACAAGTCGCCGAGCTCGAAAAACGGCTGAAAGCCTGAATTCCCGGACTTCTTTCCATTAACGTCCTCCGCAGCGGTGGCTCGGACGTTAAGCGCTCATCGCAACCAGCGTTGGAGCCGACCGATGTCGCTTGCCGTCGTTTACAGCCGCGCGCTGGTGGGGATGGATGCGCCGCCGGTGACGGTGGAGACGTACCTCGCCAACGGGCTGCCCTGCTTCACCATCGTCGGGCTTCCCGAGGCCGAGGTGAAGGAGGCCAAGGATCGCGTGCGCGCCGCGCTGCAGAACGCGCGCTTCGAATTTCCAGCGCGCCGCATCACGGTCAACCTGGCGCCCGCCGACTTGCCCAAGGAATCGGGCCGCTACGACCTGCCGATCGCGATTGGCATCCTGGCCGCCTCGGGGCAGGTGCCCGCGGACCGGCTTGCCGACCACGAATTCGCGGGCGAGCTGGCTTTGACCGGAGAGTTGCGGCCGATCCGCGGTGCGCTGGCGATGGCGCTGCCGGCCGCACGCGAGCGCCGCGCTTTCGTCCTGCCGGAGGCCAACGCGCGCGAGGCGGCGCTGGTGGAGGACGCGACGGTCTATCCGGCGCGCTCGCTGCTCGATGTATGCGCGCATCTGTCGGGCCGGGAGCCGCTCGCGCGATGCACGGAACGACCCGCGCTGAACGGCAGCCACCATCCCGACATGCTCGACGTGAAGGGGCAGGCCCACGCCAAGCGCACGCTGGAAATCGCGGCGGCGGGCGGGCACAGCCTGATCATGGTCGGCCCTCCCGGCACCGGCAAGACCATGCTCGCGGTCCGGCTGC
>JANNTO010000090.1:0-3710 GCA_031403675.1 Gammaproteobacteria bacterium
CCGCACCGCGCCGCACGTGACGACCGTGTTCCAGGCCGACATGGGCGCCGTGCTCGCGCACCGCGCGGCGCACAAGGACGCTTTCGCGAAACGCGGTATCCCGCTGACGCTGACGGCGTACTTCGTCGCGGCCTGTGTGGATGCGATCCGCGCCGTGCCGGAGGCGAACGGCCGCTGGACCGAGGACGCGATCCTGATCGGCGAGCGTATCGACATCGGCGTCGGCACCGCGCTCGAAGGCCGAGGTCTGATTGTTCCAGTGATCCGGGACGTGGGCCGGCTGGACCTCGCTGATATCGCACGCACACTGGGTGAACTGGTCACCAGCGCCCGGCAGGACCGGCTGACGCCGGCGGATCTGCGCGGTGGCACTTTCACGATCTCGAATCATGGCGTCAGCGGCAGTCTGGTTGCCGCGCCGATCGTGATCAATCAGCCGCAGGCGGCAATTCTTGGCATCGGCAAGCTGGAGAAACGCGCGGTCGTCGTTGCGCAGGACGGCCGCGACGAGATCGTGATCCAGCCGCGTTGCTATGTGACCCTGACCATCGACCACCGCGTGCTCGACGGTCACCAGGCCAACCGATTCATGGAAACGCTGGTGCGCCGTATCGAGGCCTGGAGCTAGCTCGCGCGCCGTTCGGGTGGCATGGCGGCGCCGTGCCATGAGTTGTCTTTCTGTGTCAGAGTTGTCAATCCAGCCGGCGCGCGGAGGCCGCTTTCATGTATACGCAAGGCCTTGATTCGCTTGGTAAGGACTGTCTGCGGGACGAGACGCGGGACGACGCTACGCTCGATGCGCGCTTCCAGGCGCGGGTCGACGCCGAAGACAAGGTCGAACCCAAGGACTGGATGCCGGATGCCTACCGTCGCACCCTGGTCCGCCAGATCTCGCAGCATGCGCACTCGGAAATCGTCGGTATGCTGCCGGAAGGCAACTGGATTACGCGCGCGCCCTCATTGCTCCGCAAGACCATCCTGATCGCCAAGGTGCAGGACGAGGGCGGTCATGGCGCCTATCTCTACAGTGCGGCCGAAACGCTCGGCGTGTCGCGCGCCGATCTGATCGACCAGCTGCTCGAAGGCAAGGCGAAGTACTCCAGCATCTTCAACTATCCGACGCCGACCTGGGCGGACGTCGGCGCAATCGGTTGGCTGGTGGACGGCGCCGCCATCATGAATCAGATTCCGCTGTGCCGTTGTTCCTACGGGCCCTATGCACGAGCGATGGTGCGGATCTGCAAGGAAGAAAGTTTTCATCAGCGCCAGGGCTATGAAATCATGCTGCGCCTGTCGCGCGGCACGACCGCGCAACGCGAGATGGCACAGGCCGCGCTGAATCGCTGGTGGTGGCCGTCGCTGATGATGTTCGGCCCTTCGGACCTCGAATCGAAGCACAGCGCGCAGTCAATGCGCTGGAAGATCAAGCGTTTCTCGAATGACGAGCTGCGCCAGAAATTCGTGGACTACACCGTGCCACAGGCGGATTTTCTCGGACTAAAGGTGCCGGATCCGGAGCTGCGCTGGGACGACGCCGCGCAACACTATCGCTTTGGCGCGATCGACTGGAATGAGTTCGAGCAGGTCCTGCAGGGCCACGGGCCCTGCAATCGCGAACGCCTTGAAGCCCGCCGCCGGGCGCACGAGGAGGGGCGCTGGGTGCGTGAGGCTGCCGTCGCCTGGGCCGACAAACGCCGTGCCGCGACCGCACCGCGCGCCGCCTGAGCTGCAGAGGAGATCACAATGACCGAAAGCGTGAAGGACTGGCCACTCTACGAAATCTTCATCCGCGCGAAATCGGGGCTCGACCACAAGCATGTCGGCAGCCTGCACGCAACCGATGCGCGCATGGCGATCGAGCATGCGCGGGATCTGTACACGCGCCGCCAGGAGGGCGTCAGCATCTGGGCGGTGCGATCGGCCGATATCGTCGCATCCGATCCTGCCGAAGCAGACGCGCTGTTTGAGCCGGCGCGCGACAAGGTCTACCGGCATCCGACTTTCTATGACATCCCGGACGAGGTGAAGACACTGTGACGCCGCATTGCCGCTACGTTCTGCGGCTTGCCGACACGAATCTCGTGCTGGCGCAGCGTCTCGGTGAGTGGGTCGGTCACGCGCCGGCGCTCGAGGAAGACCTCGGCCTTGCGAATGTCGCGCTTGACCTGCTGGGTCAGGCGCGCCTGTTGCTGACCCATGCCGGTGAACTCGAGGGCCGCGGCCGCGACGAGGACCAGCTCGCGTATCTGCGCGAGGAATCCGAGTTCCTGAATCTGACCTTGGTCGAGCAGCCGAACGGCGATTTTGCCGTGACGATCGCGCGCCAGTTCCTGTTTGATGCATGGCAGCTGGCATCCTACGAGGCGCTGTTGCAGTCCAACGACGCGAAGCTGGCTGCGATCGCCGCGAAAGCAGCCAAGGAGTCCGCGTACCATCTGCGTTACAGCAGCGGCTGGCTGATCCGGCTCGGCGACGGCACCGCTGAGAGCCATGACCGCATGCAGCAGGCGCTGGCGCGGCTGTGGCCATTTACGAATGAATTGTTCGACGCCGATGACGTCGATCGCGCGGTGGCCGCGGCAGGCATCGGCCCGGCGCCGGATTCGCTGGCCACGACCTGGGCTCGGCATGTGGATGAAGTGCTGACCGAGGCGACCTTGCAGAAACCGCCGCCGGCGAAATTCAACTGGTACGGGAAGCAAGGCCGGCACGGCGAGCACCTCGGCTATCTGTTGGCCGAGATGCAAGCCCTGCATCGCGCGCATCCCGGCGCGATCTGGTGAGCAGCGCATGATTGCCGACGCCGCTGTGAACGTGGCGCCGCCTGCCGACGTCTTCCGGCGCCTGCAGGCGCTGCTGTCGCAGGTCCCGGATCCCGAGATCCCGGTGATTTCGGTGCTGGATCTCGGCGTGATCCGGCATCTGCTGCAACGCCCGGATGGCACGATCGAAGTCGGCGTCGCGCCGACCTACTCGGGTTGCCCGGCAACGCCGATGATCAAGGCCGACATCGTTCGCGCGCTTGTGGGTGCCGGGTTTCGCGTCGCCGCGGTGGATGTCTTGACGCCGCCCTGGACCAGTGACTGGATTACCACGGAAGGCCGCCGGAAACTCGCGGCCTACGGCATTGCGCCGCCCGCGGCGGCGGTCGACAGTCCGCGCCGGTTGTGGCAACCGGATCCCGCGGTCGCCTGTCCGCGCTGCGGATCGATGCAGACCGCAAAGCAGAGCGAATTCGGCTCAACGCCCTGCAAGGCCTTGTATCGCTGCGAAGCCTGCCTTGAGCCATTCGACTACTTCAAGTGCATCTGACGTGCTGAAATTTCATCCACTCGCTATCACGCAGCGCGTTGCAGTCGCTGACGACGCCATCGCCTTGACCTTCGGGCTGCCGGCTGCGCTGCGCGACGATTTCCGTTTCCACGCCGGCCAGCATGTCGCATTGCGCGCGCTCATCGATGGCCAGGAGGAACGGCGCACTTACTCGATCGTCAATCCGGAAGGAGCGCAGGAACTGACGATCGGCGTGCGGATGCAGGACGGCGGCCGCATGTCGCAATACCTTGCGGGCAAGGCCAAGGTTGGCGTCAGCATGGACGTGATGACCCCGAACGGCAGTTTTCATCTGCAGGATGAGCCGGCGCGCGCGCGATCATGTGCCGCGTTTGCCGCCGGCAGCGGCATCACGCCGGTGCTGTCGATCGCTGCGA
>JANNTO010000091.1:0-9605 GCA_031403675.1 Gammaproteobacteria bacterium
GTCGGCATGGGCGTGTTCCCGCTGACCTTTGCGGACGGCCAGACTGCCGGCACGCTGGGTTTGAACGGCAACGAGGTCTTTGATTTCGACGGACTCATTGCCGGTAGCCACAAGGCAACCGTGAGTGCGACCGGTCCAGACGGCAAGGTGACCCGATTCGCAGTCAAGGTCCGCGTCGACACCCCCAAGGAATGGGAGTACATGGAGAACGGCGGGATCCTGCATTTTGTGCTGCGGCAACTGGCGGCCTGAAGAATTGCCGCAGCATCGTCGGCTCGCCATCTTCGATCTCGACGGCACCGTGACCCGTGAGGACACGTTTGTGCCCTACCTGCGGGGCTGGCTAAGGCGTCATCCGGAACGTCGGCGCCGCTGGCCGCTGTTCGCAGCCAGCTTGCGTTACCTTGCATCGGGACACGATCGTGGTCGCCTGAAATCGGACCTGATCCGCGCATTCATGGGTGGTGCGACGCGGGCGGAAGTCGATGCATGGTCCGGTGAGTTCGTCGCGAACCTGGGCGATTCGGATCTGTGCCCGGGCGCCGTCGCCGCGATGGCACGGCATCGCGCGGCCAACGACCGGCTCGTGCTGTTGTCGGCGAGCGTCGATCTCTATGTGCCGCGCATTGGCTTGCGACTGGGCTTCGATGAGGCAATCTGTACCGGCGTCGCCTGGCGTGACGAGCGGCTGGAAGGTTCGCTGACCACGCCCAATCGCCGTGGGAGCGAGAAACTGCGTTGCATCGAAGCGCTGCGCGAGCGCCATCCAAGCGCGGATCTGGCGGCCTATGGCAATTCCCGCTCGGACCTGGCGCATCTCGCTGCGGTCGAACATCCGGTGCTGGTCAATGCGAGCCGCCGTGCGCGGCGCCTGGCAGGCAGGCTCGGCATCCGCAGCGACGACTGGTGTAACAATCCGGCTGCCAAGCCGGTCCAATCGACATGAGCGGCGATTCGCGCATCCATCCGTCGGAAATCACGCCCGAATCCGTCTATCTGACGCGGCGCAAGATCCTCGCGGGTATTGCCGGCGCCGGCGTGTTGGCGGCTGTCCCACCGACACTCGCGCAGCAGGTCATGAATGTGACCCTGGTCGAAAGACTGCAGTACCAGCGCAATGCCCGTTACTCAACAATGGATCCAGCGAATTCCTACGCCGAGGTCACCGGGTACAACAATTTTTACGAATTCGGGACCGGCAAGGAAGACCCGGCTGAGAACGCCCACCGGCTGCGGACGCGACCCTGGACCGTTCTGGTTGATGGCGAATGTGAAAAACCGGGCCGGCTGGCACTCGAGGATCTACTGAAGCCGCATCCGCTCGAAGAGCGCATCTATCGTCTGCGCTGCGTCGAGGCCTGGTCCATGGTCATACCCTGGATCGGATTTCCGCTGGCCGGCCTGATCAAGCAGTTTCAGCCGACCTCGCGCGCGAAGTTTGTCGAGTTTACGACGCTGCTCGACCCAAAGCAGATGCCCGGGCAGCGTTACGATGTGCTCGACTGGCCCTATGTCGAGGGCCTGCGCATCGACGAGGCCATGCATCCGCTGTCAATCCTGGCAGTTGGCCTGTACGGCAAGGTGCTGCCAAACCAGAATGGAGCGCCGCTCCGACTCGTCGTGCCCTGGAAGTACGGATTCAAGAGCATCAAGTCGATTGTCCGGATCCGCTTCACCGAGCGCATGCCGGCGACGTCCTGGTCACTCTCGGCGCCGCGCGAGTATGGATTCTTCGCCAATGTCAATCCGCAAGTGGATCATCCG
Organism: Gammaproteobacteria bacterium; assembly: GCA_031403675.1. Lineage (GTDB taxonomy): Bacteria > Pseudomonadota > Gammaproteobacteria > Steroidobacterales > Steroidobacteraceae > SCUD01. Next base: position 1,765 of record JANNTO010000091.1, read on the forward strand.
CGCTGGAGCCAGAAGAGCGAACGTCGCATCGGTTCGACCAACCTGTTCACGCGCCCGCCGACGCGGATGTTCAACGGCTACGCGGACGAAGTGGCCGGACTCTATCGCGGGATGGATCTGGTCCGCAATTTCTAGCGCCCCATGAACAACGACTTCCTGACGCGGCGCGTTGCGAAGCCGCTGGTGTTCCTGATGTGTCTGTTACCGGCCGGCTGGCTGGTCGCAGGCCTGGCCGGATGGCCGCCGGCGGCGCTCGGCGCAAACCCGGTCGAAAAGATCCAGGACACGCTCGGAATCTGGGGATTACAGTTCCTGCTCGTGACCCTGACCGTGACGCCGCTCAGGGAACTCGGCGGCTGGCCGCGCCTGCTGGCGTTTCGCCGCATGCTGGGGCTGTTTGCATACTTCTACATCGTCCTGCACTTTCTGTTCTACCTGTTTGTCGACCAGGCATTCGACTGGCGACAGTTGCTGGCGGACGTGGTCAAGCGTCCCTACATCACTGTGGGTTTCACGGCGTTGCTGCTGCTGTCGCCACTCGCAGTGACCTCCACGAGGCAAGCGATGCGCCGCCTCGGCCGCCGCTGGCAGAAACTGCATCGCCTGATCTATGTCGCCGTCAGTCTTGGCTGTGTGCACTTCTGGTGGCAGGTCAAGGCGGACGTCCGTGAGCCGCTGGTCTACGCCGCGCTCACGGCCCTGCTACTGGGCTGGCGACTGCATCGGCATCTGCGCCGTCGCAGGAGCAGCACGGCGGGAATCCAGTCAGCGCCGCTCGCGCGCGGTAGCAGCGCCGATCGCAATGCCCGCCAGGATCAGCACACCCCCGCTGCCGGTACGCCAGTCCAGTTGTTCGCCGATCAGCCACCAACCCAGCACTGAAGCAAGTACCGGCTCGCCGATCAGCGCGATCGCGACGAACAACGTGCTCAGGTGCCGCAGCGACCAGTTGTAGCCGCTGTGCCCAATCAGTTGCGAAATGACCGCCATGCCCGCGAGTGCCCACCAGGTCCTGGCATCGAAGCCGAATGCGGGGGTCTGGGTCACCAGCATTGCGCACCACAGCAGGCTTGCAGCCGAACCGTAGCTGATGCCGAGATAGGCACGGAATGGCAGGCCAAGCTGCGCCTCGCGTGACAACAACAGGTAACCCGCCATCGCGACGGCCCCGGCAATCGCCAGCAGGTCGCCGGTCATCGCAGCACCGCCAGCAAGGTCGCTCGAGCTCACGATGACCGCGCCTGCAGTCGCACAGGCGAGCGCCAGCACCATTGCACGTGCCGGTGCGCCACGTCCGATGAGAAATTGGATCACGGCCACCCAGATTGGCGCGGTACTGACCAGCAACACACTGCGTGCAATCGACGTGTGCTCAAGCGAAGCAATCCAGCTGGCGAAATGCAGCGCCAGCAACGCGCCGGCACCCGCGGCCAGCAGCATTGACCGGGACGGCAGCGGCCCGGTTTGTGGCGCTGCGAGGGCCAGCGGCACGACCACGAGGCTCGCAAGCCCGAGTCGCCAGGCGGCAATGGCAAGCGGCGCAGCGTCGGCCAGACGCGTGAAGATCGCGCCGTGCGAAACCGCGATCAGCGCCACCCCCAGCACCAGGAATGGCGCGATCGGTGCTTTCAGCGCAGGGCCCATGCCGGCACTTCCCGCCAGCCGCGCGACAAGGCGCTGTCCAGTTCGCGCCAGCGCGGTTCGATGGCTTCGACCAGGGTCCAGAAGCGACGCGAATGATTCATGTGGCGGGTGTGAGCCAGTTCGTGGATCAGCAGGTAGTTCACGACCGCGGGTGCCTGGAACAACAGGCAGGCATTGAGGCTGATGGTGCCATTGCGTGAACAGCTGCCCCAGCGCGTGCGTTGGCGCCGGATCTGGATCCGTTCGTAACCCAGTCCGGTCGCAGCCGCAAGCCCGGCGAGCCACGGCGACAGGATGGTATGCGCCTGGCGCATCGCGAAGCGCTGCAACGCATGCCGCATCAGTGTGCTGCGGTTTCGCTCGCCGGTAAGGCGCAACGTCCGGTTTTCGACGCACAAGCGTAACGTTCCGGGTGCATCCGCATACTGGACGTCAAAGCAAGCGCCGCTTGCAGCAAATTGAATGCGATCCGGCAATGCGTCGGCCGCAGACGGCTTGAGCGGGCTGTATTGCGCAATCTTGCGCTCGATCCAGCTTCGGTGATGCGTCACGAACTGTTCTATTGCGCGCGGTCGCGTGCCGCGCGGCACGACGATTTCCACGTGCCCGCCGGGCAGTACGCGCACTGCCAGTCGTCGCGCCCGTTCGCTCGATCGGACCCGCCAGGAATCGCGCAGCCCGGCAGCGCCATCGAGCAGTGCCAATTGCGCCACGTCATTGGTCCTGACGTTCACAGGGCCGCCGCCAGGCGTGAACCTTCATCGATCGCACGTCGGGCATCCAGTTCGGTGGCAAGCTTGGAGCCACCGATCAGATGCGCACGGTAGCCAGCGGCTTCGATGCCGGCCACCAGTTCAAGTTGCGGTTCCTGGCCAGCACAGACGATGACATTCTCCACTTCGAGCAGCCGTGTTTCCCCGCCCTGCGTGATGCGGATGCCCCGCTCGTCAATCGATTCATAAGCGACGCCGGCCAGCATCCGGACGCCGCGTCGTTTCAATGCCAGACGATGGACCCAGCCGGTGGTCTTGCCGAGGTCGCGACCCGGCGGGGTCGACTTTCGTTGCAGCAACCAGATCGTGCGTGGCATCGAGCGCGCCAGGTCCTGCTGCGGCACCAGGCCACCACGTGACGCAAGCTGCATGTCGATGCCCCACTCGCTCATGAACGTCGGAATATCGAGGCTGGCCGAAGGATGCGACGCATCGTGGCTCAGGAATTCGGCGACGTCGAAACCAATGCCGCCGGCGCCGATGATCGCAACCGTACTGCCGACCGCGCGGCCGTGCAGCAGCACATCGATGTAACTCAGGACCCGTGGATGATCGAGTCCGTCGATCGACAGTTTTCGCGGCAGGACCCCGGAGGCCAGTACGATCTCGTCATACTCGCCGCCGGTCAGTGTCGCAACATCGGCGCGTTGCGACAGCAGCACCCGCACGCCAGTCAGTTCGAGCTGACGCCGGTAGTAGCGCAACGTCTCATGAAACTCTTCCTTGCCGGGAACGACCTTGGCCATGTTGAACTGGCCGCCGATGCGATCCGCGGACTCGAACAGTGTCACGCGGTGCCCGCGGCCGGCAGCAACGGTCGCGCACGCGAGACCGGCGGGTCCGGCACCGACCACGGCGACCCGCTTCGGCTGCGATGCCGGTAGATAGTTCAGTTCCGTCTCGCGGCCCGCGCGTGGGTTGACCAGGCAGGTAGCGACCTGGTTCTCGAACACCAGATCGAGGCAGGCCTGATTGCAGGCGATGCAGGTGTTGATCTCATCCGCACGGCCGGCGGCCGCCTTCACGACAAATTCCGGGTCAGCCAGCAGTGGCCGCGCCATCGAGACCAGGTCGGCATCGCCCGCCGCCAGTAATCGCTCGGCAACTGCGGGGTCGTTGATCCGGTTGCTGGTGACGAGCGGCACCGACACGCTGCCCCGCAATTTTCGCGTGACCCAGCTGAAGCCCGCGCGCGGCACCATCGTTGCAATGGTCGGGATACGAGCCTCATGCCAGCCGATGCCAGTGTTGATGATCGTGGCGCCCGCACGTTCGACGGCCTGCGCCAGTTCGACGACCTCCTCCCAGCTGCTGCCGCCATCGACGAGATCCAGCATCGACAGGCGATAAATGATGATGAAATCGCGGCCCACTGCGGCGCGCGTGCGCGTCAGGATCTCGAGCGGCAACCGCATCCGGTTCTGCCAGCTGCCGCCCCAGCGGTCATTGCGCTGGTTGGTCCGCGCGACCAGGAATTGATTGATGAAATACCCTTCCGATCCCATGATCTCGACGCCGTCATAGCCGGCTGTTTGTGCCAGGGTTGCGCACCGGACGAAGGCGTCGATCTGCCGGCCGATGCCCCGCTCCGACAGTTCGCGTGGCGTGAAGCGTGAGATCGGCGCCTTCAGCCGCGATGGCGCGACCGCGAGCGGGTGATAGGCATAGCGTCCGGTGTGCAGGATCTGCATGCAGATCCTGCCGCCCTCTTCATGCACGGCCGCGGTGACCAGTCGATGCCGCGCAAGGTGCCGGCGGCCGCTCAGCGTGCCGGCAAACGGCTTGGTCCAACCGGCGGCATTCGGCGCAATACCCCCGGTCACGATCAGGCCCACGCCACCACGCGCGCGTTCGGCGAAGTATGCGGCAAGCTTCGGATAATCCTCGCGCCGGTCCTCGAGACCGGTATGCATCGATCCCATCAGCACGCGGTTGGGAAGCGTCGTGAACCCGAGATCGAGCGGCGCCAGCAGGTGCGGAAACGGATTCTGCGTCACGCGCACAATGATATAGCATGCCAGTCGACATGAAACCGGTGCTCGAAGTCCGCGATCTCGTCAAGCAGTATCCAGGCGTGCGCGCGGTGGATGGCGTGTCGTTCACGATCGAACCCGGCGTTTGCTTTGGCCTGCTCGGGCCGAACGGCGCCGGCAAGACCACGACGGTCGAGATCATGGAGGGTGTCACTGAGCCGACTTCCGGCGTAGTCCTCTACTGCGGCGAACCGCTCGGCACCCGGTTCCGCGCCGAGGCCGGGATCCAGTTCCAGAAGACGGCACTTCAGGAATTCCTGACGGTTCGCGAGACGTTGCAGCTATTCAGGCGGCTATACCCCAGTGGCCGCGATGTGGATGAGCTGATCGGCCTGTGCGCGCTCGAACAAGTTGCTACGCGCGACAACCGCAAGCTATCGGGCGGCCAGTTGCAACGGCTGTTGCTCGCTATTGCGCTGGTCAACGACCCGCAAGTCCTGTTCCTGGACGAACCGACCACCGGACTGGATCCACAGGCCCGCCACAACTTCTGGGACCTGATCCGCGCCATCAAGGCGGAGGGCCGTACCGTGCTGCTGACGACGCACTACATGGAAGAAGCCTACTTCCTCTGCGATATCGTCGCGATCATGGATCGCGGCAAGATCATTGCCGAGGGCTCCCCATCACGCCTTCTGAAGGAGCATTTCGAGGATGTGGTGCTGGAATTCCCGCGCGAGGACTTCCGCGGCGAGCCGGAAGGGTTCCCGATGCCCGTGTTGCTGGCCGGGGACCGCGTTGAAATATCGACCGCGGATGTCGAGGCGGCGCTACGCGCCCTGCTCGATCGCGGTATCCCACTGCGGCATCTGAAGATCCGGCCGCGAAATCTCGAGGACCTGTTCCTCGAACTGACCGGTCGCGAGCTACGCACGTGAATTTTCGCCGCCTGCTCGCAGTCTGGTATGCGCGGAACCTCGAGTTCCTGCGAGATCGATCGACGCTCATTTTCAATCTGCTGTTTCCGCTCGCCCTGGTGGTCGCATTCGCAGTCATTTTCGGCGGCGAGACGCGCAGCCTGTTCAAGGTCGGAGTGCTCGCCGCTCCCGGCGTGACGCTCGATGCAGGTCTGCACCCGTTTCTGGGCACGCGGCACGTCGACTTCTATGCCGTTGATGGCGCGGCCCTCGATGAAGCGATCCGCAAGGTCGAACGGCACCAGGCCGATCTGCTGCTGGATCTGCGCACCGGCACGCGCTACTGGGTCAATTCAGATTCCCCGAATGGCTATCTGGCCGAGAAGCTCCTGCTCCAGGCCGCGTCAGCTGACGCTCATCGTGAGCCGGTGAGCGGGTCGGCCGTGCGCTACGTGGACTGGCTGATTCCCGGGATTCTTGGCATGAACATGATGTTCAGCTGCCTGTTTGGTGTCGGTTACGTCGTGGTTCGCTATCGCAAGTCCGGATTCCTCCGGCGGCTCTCTGCAACGCCGGTCACCGCCATAGAATTCGGCGCGGCGCAGATCCTGTCACGCTTGCTGCTGACGGTCACCGTTACGACGCTCGTCTATGCGGTGCTGGCGCTGCTCGTTCCGTTCCGCAACGAAGGCAGTGCGTTGCTCCTGCTGCTGATCGCAATGGTCGGCGCGCTGTGCATGATCTCGCTTGGCTTCCTGCTGGCGGCCCGGTTTGCGAGTGAGGAACTCGCGAATGGCGCGATCAACCTGGCGTCGTGGCCGATGATGCTGTTGTCGGGTGTCTGGTTCTCGCTGGAAGGCGCCCCGGAGTGGCTCGGAATAGCCGCCAAGGCCCTGCCGTTGACGCAAATGCTGACCGCGGCCCGCGCGGTGATGCTGGATGGCGCAGGGATCCTGGCGGTCCTGCCCCAGCTTGGACTACTGGCGGCGATGACCGTTCTGTTCATGGTCGTCGCGGCCGCCGGTTTCCGCTGGCGCGCCGACTGACCCTTGTTTCGGGGGCGGCGGGCAACCACAGGACTGTGGCAAACTCTGGCCCCCGGAATACCCTCTCAAAGCACCTGCACTTGGAAAAATCGGACCTGCTCAAGGAATTGCGTATCGATCGCGATGCGACCGGGGAAAGTTCGCCCTCGCGCACCCGCCTGTGGATCGGCCTCGCCGCCGCATTGCTGGTGGCTGGCGCCGCGCTCATCTGGTGGCTTGGCCGTGCCCAGGCGATCCCGGTCGTTGTTGCCGCCGCGCGCGCGATGCCGGCGGCGGGCATTGCCGCATCCGTATTAGACGCGACGGGCTACGTCACTGCACGGCGGCAGGCGACTGTGTCCGCCAAGATCACCGGCAAGGTCAAGACGCTCCTGATCGAGGAAGGCCAGAGCGTCGCCGATGGCGAGGTGTTGGCCACACTCGATGACGCCGAGGCGCAAGCGGAGACCTCGCTGCGACAGGCACAGGTCGCAGCGGCTCGCGCCGGACTTTCCGAGATCCAGTCGGCGCTGGCCAACGCCGAACGCGAGCTGGAGCGGCAACGCGAGCTCGAGGCTCGCAAGCTGACGAGCGTTGCGACACTCGATACAGCTCGCACGCAGGCAGAAGCCTTGCACGCCCGGCTCGCCAGCCAGCAAAGCGAAGTGAAAGTCACGGAACAGGCGCTGAACGCGGCGCGGGTTCAGCTTGACAACACGATCGTGCGCGCGCCATTTGCCGGCGTCGTCACGGTCAAGGCCGCCCAACCAGGCGAGATGATCTCGCCGATTTCCGCCGGCGGCGGTTCGATCCGCACCGGCATCGGCACGATCGTGGACATGGATTCTCTGGAGATCCAGGTGGATGTCAGCGAGGCTTACATCAATCGCGTGCAGGCCGGCCAGCCGGTTGAAGCGGTGCTGAATGCTTATCCGGAGTGGCGAATCCCCGCCGAAGTCATTGCGATCGTTCCGACCGCGGATCGGTCCAAAGCGACGGTCAAGGTCCGCATTGCATTGAAGGCCCGGGATTCACGCATCGTGCCGGAGATGGGCGTGCGGGTCGCGTTCCTCGAGAAGCAGCCCAAGACCGGCGCAGCGTCACCGCCCCTTCGTGGCGTGCTCGTTCCGCCGGCCGCGGTCCGCCAGGAAGCGGATGCGAATATCGTATTCGTGATGCAGGACGGACAGGCAAGACGGCGCGCGGTGACGCTGGGCGGCATGCTTGGGGATTCGCGGCAGCTGCTGGCCGGAGTGTTGGTCGGCGAATCGGTCATCATCGAGGCGCCAGCGACTCTGATGGACGGCGCTGCCGTCGAAGTAATGGATGAGGTCAAGCAATGAGCGAAGAGATGGTGCGGATCAACAACGTCAGCAAGACCTACGTACGCGGTAAGCAGAAGGTTGAAGTACTGCATGGACTCACGCTTGCGATCCCAAAAGGCGATTTTGTCGCGTTGATGGGGCCCTCGGGTTCGGGGAAGACTACGCTGCTGAACCTGATCGGGGG
>JANNTO010000092.1:0-6035 GCA_031403675.1 Gammaproteobacteria bacterium
GGAGAAATCTATGGCGGTCAGGCACGCGCTTCGGGCGCGGTCGGCGTGCTGCCGAAATCGATCCGGCCGATCGACGTGACGAAGGCGCTTTACCAGCTGCAAATGTTGCCGGAGCGGCGCGATGGCGAGCTCTCGTCGCTCCAGTCGATGAATGGCGAGCCGGCCACAGCCGTGGAGCAAGTGGCGCCACCCGCGCAGGTCTCCGACACCCGGATGCGCAACTTCCTGGAGACCATGCTGAAGGAACAGAGTCTTGAGTTGAGGCGGTTCATGGTCGGAACGCTGGAGGGGCACGCCAATCGAATCGTCGCCGAGCTTCGGCCTGCGGCGCCTGAGCAGATCGACGAGCAACCGGTTGCCGCGGCACCTGCCTCGAAACCCTGGGGTTGGATGCTTGCGACGGGTTCCGCGCTGGTCGCGTTCATTGTCGTCAGTGTCCTCTATTGGCAATCGAACGACGCCACGCAACAGGCCAAGCGCGCATTCGAGGCAGTCACTGCATCGAACGAGGCATTGAGGCAGGCGGTCGAAAAATGGCGCATCACGAGCGAGCGCTCCAGCGATGCGCCCGGCCAGCAGGGCTTGCGGCCGATGGTGCTTGCCGTGCCGTTCGGTGAGCCGGCACTCGCACCGACCCGACTCGAGTCCGTGCGCGCGCTGGTAGCGCAGCTCGAACGAGCGGCCATCAGCGGCATCGTCAGGATCGAGATCTTTGGCGGCAGCTTCTGCCTGGCGAGTGCGGGCAATCAGGGCTACACGCTTGCGGCGCCGGCGTCGCCCGCCGCGCAATGCGAACAGGTCGGCAACCCGATCGACGAATCACAGACGGGTGCTGCGCGGCAGCCGCTGGCTTTCGCAAATCTGGTCGCATCCGTGCGCCAGCGCACCGGCGGCGCGATTGAGCTGGAACTCGCGCCGGGTGCGCGCGACCGCGTGGCGGTTTCATATCCCACCATCGAACAGTCGACGGCCGGTCAATGGAACGCGGCGGCACAGGCGAATAACCGGATCGAGATCAGCGTCATCGAGAAATGAAAAACCGGCTTCTGATTTATGGCGCCAACGGGTACACGGGCGAGATGATCGCGCGTGCCGCGGCCGCACGGGGGCTGGCACCGGTGCTGGCGGGCCGGTCGGAATTGGCCATTGCGGCGCTTGCACGGGAGCTCGGTTGCGAGTTTCGCGCGTTTGGCCTCGCGAATGCGCAAGCGATTGCGGCCGGACTCGCGGATTGCCGCGTCGTCATCCACTGCGCCGGACCATTCTCGGCAACTGCCGCGCCGATGATGGCCGGCTGCATCGCTGCCGGCGCGCACTACACGGACATCACCGGCGAGATCGACATCTTCGAACTCGGATTTCGGCAGGATGCACTGGCCCGTCAATCGGGAGTTCTCATCTGTCCCGGCGTCGGATTCGACGTGGTGCCCACCGATTGCATTGCGCTGACGCTCAAGCAGGCGTTGCCTGACGCAACGCAGCTGGCGCTCGGCTTCGACAGCAAGAGCGGCTTCAGCCGGGGCACCGCCTCGACGAGCATTGAAGGCCTCGGCCACGGCAGCCGGATCCGCCAGGACGGCGAAATCCGGCATATCCCGCTCGGATCGCGCTCGCGCAGCATCGATTTCGGCGCGGGGCTCAAGCTTGCAACCGCGATTCCCTGGGGCGACGTCAGCACGGCGTACCGCACCACCGGCATCGCGAATATCGAGGTTTTTGTGCCGGTCTCGCCGGCCGCACTCGCCAATCTGCGTCGTCTCGGTCACCTTGGCTGGCTGTTGCGCCGCCGTTCGGTCCAGTCATTCATAAAGTGGCGCATCCGCCAGCGTGCGGCCGGACCTACGGCCGCGGAGCGCGAAAAAACCCCCGTTTGTGTCTGGGGCGAGGCGCGCAATGCGGCTGGCCGTGCGATGACGGCGCGGGTGCGCGTGCCGAACGGATACACGGTGACCACAGACGCGGCGGTTGCGATCGCCGGGCGGTTGCTCGATAGCGCCGTCACGCCCGGATTCACGACGCCCGCGCGGCTGATGGGCGCGGATTTCGTCACCAGGCTGCCCGGGGCAACGCAGATCACCGTTGAATGAGCTGAATGCCGAGTTCCGGCCGCCGGCCTGGCTTGCCAACCGCCACCTGCAGTCGATGTTGCCGAGCCTGCCGCTGCGACGCTCCGCGGTCGAACGACGCGCGGCCCGGGTCACTGCCGCGAGCCGTCAACTGGTGCTCGATTGCGGCGACGGCGTCCGCCTGATGGCCTGGCACGCGGAACCGGATCCCGGCCGTGCGCGCAATCCCAGGAGCCTTGCAGTGCTGCTGCACGGCTGGGAGGGCAGTTCAGACTCGCTCTATCTGTTGTCGGTTGCGCAGCTGCTGCACGAGCGGGGTTTCGCCGTCGTGCGCCTGAATTTGCGGGATCACGGCGGCAGCCACGCCCTCAATCAAGAACTGTTTCATTCCTGTCGCATCGCAGAGGTGGTGGGCGCCATCGGCCGGCTGCAGGCGCTGTACCCGGCCTCGAGCCTGTCGCTTGCCGGTTTTTCGCTAGGCGGCAATTTCTGCCTGCGGGTCGGCGCGCGGGCGGGAGCTGCCGGCATCCGGATCGCGCGGATCATCGCGGTCTGCCCGGTGCTCGATCCCGCAACGACGCTTGCCGCGCTCGAACAGGGTGCCGCGCTGTACCGCCAGTATTTCCTGATCAAGTGGCGCCGGTCGCTGCGCGCCAAGCAGGCGGCCTGGCCTGGTATCTACGATTTCGGGGAGCTGCTTGCGGAATCATCGCTGACTGCGATGACCGAGCGGATGGTGCTGAAGTACACGGACTACCCTGATCTTGCGACCTACCTGCGCGGCTACGCGATTACTGGTGATGCACTCGAGTCTCTGGAAACGCCGACCCATGTCATCACGTCCCGTGACGATCCGATGATCCTCGCGCATGACCTCGACCGGCTGGTGCCACCGCCGGCGCTGCGGGTGACGGTTACGCCGCACGGCGGGCATTGCGGATTCATGGACACGCTGACCGGTCCGAGCTGGATCGACCGCAGGATCGTCTCGGAACTGGAACGCGACTGACCGCCTAGTCGCCGGCCGCTTCGCGCATCAATTCAAGCCACTTCAGATAGCGCGCGAGGAGTTGCTGGTCGGGCTCAGCTTCGAATGCTTCAACTGCTGGGCACGCGAAACCCGCTGGTTCGCCCGCGACCAGAAAAGCCAGCCCACGCGAAGTAGCCTCGCGATCGCTCGAACGGTCCACGGGCACTTCCGACAGGCAGGCGAGCATGCGGCACAGCAGGCGGTTCTCGGCAAGACCGCCGCTGGCGATGAGTCTGGTGGGCGCGGCCACGTGACGGTCCATCTCGTCGAGATTGACCTTGATCAGGAATGCGACGCTTTCGAGCACCGCGCGACACTGCTGCAGCTCCGAGCCGTCGCCGACAAAGCGTGATTCGAAGTCCGGCTTCCAGAACGGGGAGCCGAGGCCGGCGACGCCATTCAGGAAAAACGGCGCATCGTCGTCGGCGAGTGCGGCGCCATTGAGCAACGCCAGCATCCGGTCGGCGGCGGCGCCTTGATGCCGCTCAAGCCACTCGAGTGCCGCCCCAGCGCCATTCACCGATCCTTCGAGCACGAAATCGAAATGACGGGCGTCGGCGCGGATCACGCTGGTCAGGAGCGGCGGTGCGTGCAACGCGTCCGCCGTCGGGCGCAGCACGAACGCGCCGGTGCCGAGATTGACGTAGGCAGCATCCTTGTCGAGCGGCCCGGCGGCGAACGGCACGACGGACTGATCGCCGTTGCAGACGACGACCGGAATGACCCTGCCGTCATGGACGATACTGCCGAATCTCTCCGACGTACCCACGGCGCGCGGCAGCAGCGTTCGCGGGATGCCAAACAGTGCCAGCAGTTCATCGGACCAGGCGCGCTCGAACGGCGACCACAACAGCGTGCGTGCAGCGGTCGATGCATCGGCCAGAAACGGACGCTCCGCGAGCACCCGATGCAGCAGATAACTGGCCAGCGGTCCAGCATGCAGGCAGCTCTGCGCGGCGGCGCTGCGAACCTCCGGCAGGTGATCCAGGCACCAGCGCAACTTGCTCGCGCCGTAATGCGGCGAAAGCGGCAAGCCCGTGAGCCGGTGCACGTCGTCGGCCCGGCGCGCCAGACCCTTGAGCCATTGCGCATTGCGCCGGTCCTGCCAGGAGATGACCGGCGACAGCGGTCGCCCGTCGGTTGCATCCCAGCACACCAGGCTCGAGCGCTGCACGGCAAACCCGGCTGCGGCCCAGCGTGCCACCGGCACGAGGTGGGCAAGTTCGGCCAGCGCCGTCGCAACGCTGCCGACGATCTCCTCGGCGTCGTGCTCGACATGGCCGAGGGCATTGTGCTGGGTCGCGATGGTGACGAGCGCAGCGCCTTCGAGTGCGCCGCCTGCATCGTAGGCCGTGGCGCGGGTCGCATGTCCGCCCTGGTCGATCGCGACGTAGACCGCATTACTCATGCGTGCAGGCGAGCGCGAGCCTCGAGTTCGCGCTTCAGGCGCAAGGGCGCCATCGATTCGACCATCGCGATGCCGCGCTCGTGAAGCTCGAGCGCAAGCATCGCGTTGGTGACCTCGTAGACGACCCAGGTCCACGGGCCATCCGGTACCGGCACGCCGGCAGCGAGGCGCCGGTGATCGCAGAACACGAACTCAGGTCCCAATGCCTCCAGTTCCTGCCGTTGCGTGTCCGGATCGTGGTCCAGCACCCATCCCACCCGCACACCGCCTGCCGCGCGCGCCAGCCTGCAGGCCTCCAGGTCGAATGAGATCACGATGCAACGATGGAGCACGGCGGCGAGTGTCGCCAGGATGCTCTCGAGACAGGGTGCGCGGCCATGATGCGCAAGGCTCGCGCGCTTGATTTCGACGAAGGCTCTCGCCTCCGGATAATCGGCCATCAGCTCGGCGACCGCGGCGAGTCTCGGCAGGCGGGTGCCGGTGTGGCGCTTGCCAAAGCGCAGCGGCTCGCCGGCGTCGACGCCATCGAGCTGGCCCGAGGTCATCAACCGCAGGTCGCCCTTGGTGTGGGTGGTGCGCTCGAGATCCGCGTCATGGATCAGGTAGGGCACGCCATCGGCCGCGAGCTGGACATCGAATTCGACGTACTGCAGACCGTGCCGCCAGGCGGACTCGAGTCCTGGCAGGGTATTTTCCGGAAAGTGTTCAGCATCGCCCCGGTGTGCGACGATTTCAGGAACATCCGGCCTGGCGGGCGCTGGTTTCAAAGACACTCCGCTGCGTTGCCGGGATTATAGGTGGCTCATTGCGTTCCCAGTGGATCGTCGTGTTGATCATTGCGGCCGGTGCGCTCTGCGCCTGCAGCCGTCAGGAAACCGGGTGGCGGGATGCTGCCGGCGCGGACACGATCGCCGCTTATGAGCAGTACCTGAATGAGTTTCCTGCCGGCGCCCATGCCGGCGAGGCCCGCACCAAGCTGCTCGAACTGCGCGACCAGGAAACATGGGCGAAAGCGAGTCGCCTCAGGACGCCGGAAGCCTGGCAGCGCTATCTGGGCGAATGGCCGGAGGGCCGGCATGCGGCGACCGCGCGCCGGCTGCTGGCGCAGTTCGTGCCGAGCGGCGTAATCGCAACCGACGGCGACTGGCATGTCCAGCTTGGCGCCTATTCGAGCGCAGCCGCCGCGCGCGCCGATCTGGCCCGTCATGCGCGCGAACACGCTGCTGAACTCGTCGGCGTGCAGTTACTGATCGGGGCGCCAAATGGCATCGCAACCGATGTCTGGAGGGTGCGTACCAGTCCGCTTGCACAAGCCGCGGCGCGCGATTTATGCGGGCGACTCAGGGAGCGCAGCGTCGATTGCGTGCCGGTCCCCGATCGGTCAGCCGGTCACGCGCCGCCATAACGCGCGTCCGATCAGGCGGGTCTGGTCCGCGAGGCCGAAGCGCTGCAGATTGGTGCGGATGACGCCTGCGGTGAAACGGGTGCGCTTCGAGTAGTCGATGCGCACGTCCACCAGCACCGGTTCGCC
>JANNTO010000093.1:0-1696 GCA_031403675.1 Gammaproteobacteria bacterium
CACATGGCGCGACAGCAGGTCGAATGCCCTCAGCAGCTGCGGCCGCCTGTCAAACGCCAGCGCGGCCTTGTCGGCTTGCATGCGGCGCGAGTGACCGCCGGCCAGGACCAGACCGTATAGCGCCGTCATCGCTGGGTCTGCGCGGCGTAATCGCTCTTGCCGCCGCTCTTCGTGATGAGGCGCGTCTCCTCGATGACGATGTCGTGAGACAGGGATTTGCACATGTCGTAGATCGTCAGCGCCGCGATCGAGGCGCCGGTCAGGGCCTCCATTTCGACACCGGTGCGATGATGCACCGCAGCCGTGCAGTGAATCTCAAGCGCATCGTCGCCATTGGCCTCGATCGTGATGTCGCAACGCTCCAGACCGAGCGGATGGCAGAAGGGGATCAGATCGTGAGTACGCTTGGCGGCCATCGTGCCGGCCACGATCGCCGTGCTGAACACCGGGCCCTTGGCGGTCTGGAATCCGGAAGACTGCAGTGCTGCGAATACTTCGCGCGGAAAACGGAGCCTGGACCGGGCGCTCGCGACGCGCAGGCTCTGATGTTTGGCGGTCACGTCCACCATCGCCGGCTGGCCCGCGTCGTCGACATGCGCAAGCACTGGTTTGCCCTCATCCGCCAATGTAGTACATCTCGATCTTGCGCGGTTTCACCGCGTCGATCGGTAGCTGGCGCAATTCGCTGTAACGATCCTCGCGCCGCCGCCAGGTCGAACGGACCAGGCGCCGCAATTCGTCGTCGCTTGCAGAAGCGCGCAATGGTGCGCGCAGGTCGATGCCGCGGGTCGCAAACAGGCAGGTATAGAAAACGCCATCGGAAGACAAGCGCGCGCGCGTGCAGTCGCCGCAGAATGGCTGGCTGACCGACGAAATAAAGCCGATTTCCCCGGCGCCGTCCTGGTAGGCGTAGCGTTCGGCGACCTCGCCGCGATAGGCACCGGCGAGCGGCTGCAATGGATGTCTTGCTGCGATCGCATCGCGAAGTTCCTGCGATGGCACGACCAGGTCCGGATTCCAGTCGTTGCGGTTGCCGACGTCCATGTATTCGATGAACCGGACCACCACGCCGCTGCCGCGGAAATGGCGCGCGAGATCGAGCGCCTGTCCGTCATTGATGCCGCGCTGGATGACCGCGTTGACCTTGACCGGCGCAAGTCCAGCCTCCTGCGCCGCGCGGATGCCGTCGAGTACCCGCTCCAGTCCGTCAAAGCCGCCGCTCATGCGCCGGAAGGTCTCGTGATCGAGCGTGTCCAGGCTGACGGTCACTCGCTTGAGGCCGTGCGCCGCCAGTTCGGCGGCGTGCTGCGCGAGCAGCACGCCATTGGTGGTTAGCGCGAGATCGGACACTCCCTCGATCGCGGACAGTTCGCCAATCAAATCCGCAAGTCCGGAGCGCAGCAGCGGCTCGCCGCCGGTCAGCCGGATCTTGCTCACGCCTTCGGCCGCAAACAACCGTGCAAGCCGCGTGATCTCCTCGAATGAGAGCCGCTCCGTCGCTGCCAGAAAACGGTACTGGTCGCCAAAGGTCGCGCGCGGCATGCAATACGGGCAGCGGAAATTGCAGCGGTCCATCACCGAAATACGCAGATCGGCCAGCGGGCGACCGCGCGCATCCGCGCCCGCCTGTGGGGCGGCGCGCGGGATCAGCCTGTTTTCTGCGTCTTCGTCCATGTCCTACCAGTGATGGAATGGC
>JANNTO010000094.1:0-5000 GCA_031403675.1 Gammaproteobacteria bacterium
GTCGACCGTTTCATCGGGCTGCAGGCCGGACCCCGCCTGCGTTCCGATCGGAGCGCCGACCACCGGTCCGGCAACATACGATTCGAGATCGCCCGCCTTCGTCTCATAGGCATCCACCCGGTACTCGAGGCCCCAGGCGAAATTGAGCGGGTTTGACAGTCCGCTGACCGCGAATGGCTTTGACATGTCGAAGCGGAACGACGATTGCGTCAACTGATATTCGCCGACATTGAAACTGGTCGGGCTCGCGGCGCCGAGCGAGACATTGAGAGAATTCGTTACGTCGTGATCGAAATCATTGGCGCCATAGACCGCGCTGAGGTCCCAGTTCCAGTCGGAAGCCAGAGATCCGCGGACGCCCGCCGCCAGCGAGAAATCAACACTGGTCGCGTCGAGCACCGGAACGTAGCCGTCCGGAAAAATTGCCGGCACATTCGCGAAAGAGTCGGGGTAGCGAAAGAAATTTGCTCCTTCGCCCTGTCGATTCGAATAGCTCCCGAACGAATAGAATTCCGTCGCATCGTTCAGGCTGAATTCCGAGTTGAACATGATGGAAACGTCCTGCATCGATCCATCGCCGGCCTTGTGGGTCTGTGTGCCGAGCAACGCCAGGTTTGGCGGCGTCTGGTTCTCGAAGAACGGGATCTGGTCCGGACCCGAGCGCAGCGTCTGGTCGCGGTCGCGATATTCCGCGGTCAGGTTCAGGAAGCCGGTGCCCAGCCCGAAACCCGCATTGGCGGATGCATAGAACGTATCGCCATCATTGACGCTCTCACCGGTGGGCTCGAAGTCGGTCCGGTGCTGGCCGACACTGAGGGAAACCTCTCCTCCCTCCGCCGCATCCTTCAACACGACATTGACGACACCCGCGATGGCGTCAGAACCGTACTGGGCGCCGGCACCGTCGCGCAGCACCTCAATGCGCTTGATTGCGCCGACTGGAATGCTGTTGAAATCGACCGGGCTGGTGCCCTTACCTAGCTTCGATTCGGTGGTCAGCGTCGCTGTGCCGTGCCGTCGCTTGCCGTTGATCAGCACGAGCGTCTGATCCGGACTGAGGCCGCGCAACTGGGCTGGACGGATCAGGTCGGCAAAGTTCGAGTTGGACTGGCGCGGCAGGTTGAACGACGGCAGCAATGACTGCAATGCGGCACCGATTTCTCCCGGGACCGCCGCGGACTGGCGGATGGCCTCGGGAGTTACCAGATCGATCGGTGCCAGGCTCGAATCCGGGCTGTGTCCGGTCGTGC
The DNA here is from genome assembly GCA_031403675.1 of Gammaproteobacteria bacterium. Classification (GTDB taxonomy): domain Bacteria; phylum Pseudomonadota; class Gammaproteobacteria; order Steroidobacterales; family Steroidobacteraceae; genus SCUD01. Next base: position 1,251 of record JANNTO010000094.1, read on the forward strand.
GTGTGCCGACGACCACGACTTCCTCCAGGGGAGGTTTATTCTCGGCAGCAATGGCATGACCGGTGGGGACCACGCAAAGGCCAGCGGCCGTCAGGTGGAAAACCAGACGCACATCCATCAACGGTTGCTTGCGCATGTCGCGGTCCTTTGTTCGATGCTCACGCTGGACTCAGTCTAGGGTCACCGAAAAGAATCGGTCAACGACGAATTTGAATGCTCCAATCCGGTCCTGCGCCAACCCGGTACTGATCCGCGAAACTGCCCTGGTTGATGGCCAACGACACGCTGTCCAGGCTGTTCAGGTACAGCAACGGCTTGCCGAGCTCCACGGCGCCGAAAGTCGTCACATACGGCGCCGTCACCTCGAGGACCAACTCTTTTCCCTTCAGGATGCGGATCTGCACTGGGTCGCCGATCGCGACCTTCAGGCTGGCGAATGTCTCACGGTCGATGTTCGTCCAGATGTTGCCGTAGGTGCCATCGTGAGTCTGGACGTTGCCATAGACGATGCCGGCCTCGTGACGAGGCAGCTCGTGGACCATCGTGACCACCTGAGCCGGCAGTTCGCGCCCCACCTGTTCGAACGTAATTATTCCAGCGGCCAGGCGCGCACCGGTATAGGCATAGACGTCGCGTCCATGAAACGTGTAGGACTTCTCCGAATTCCTGCGCCGGTTCACGGCTTCGTCGATCTCCCGGACCCCCGCAATGCCAAGCCGTGAGGCTACGAATGTCAGCGTCCCGTTGTCCGGAGTGACGAAGTAGTGGCCGGAATTGGTCTTCAGCACCACCGATTTGCGGTCCGTGCCGACGCCCGGGTCAACGACCGAAACAAAGACCGTGCCGGCGGGCCAGTATTCGGCCGTCTGCGCCAGGCGCAAGGCCGCATCCCAGATACTGAATGGCGGGATGTCGTGGGTGATGTCGTAGATGTGGATTCCCGGAGCCACGCCAACCGCAACTCCCCTCATTGACGCGACGGCGCCATCGAGTGTGCCGAAATCCGACTGCAGTACCAGCACCGGCTGCGACCACGCGGTCGCGGCATACAGCAGCCAGCTCAGGACAATGCTGAAAGTCCAGGCGTTTCGCATCGTATCTGCCTCCGTTAGTCCAGCCCGATCTCATCAGGTACAGTAGATCATAGTCACATGATTCGCATTCGGAGAAGTCGTGGTGAGGGGATGGTTGAATTGCCGACCGCAATAGCAACATCCGTTTCTCCCGGCGTGCCGCTGCTCGTCGGCGTGGTCGGTCATCGCGATCTGGTGCCAGCTGAGATACCGGCGATTCGCGTGGCGACCGAGCGGCTGCTTCGCTCGATCCGGGACGCACAGCCCGACGTGCCGATCAAGCTGCTGTCGGCACAGGCGGAGGGAGCGGATCTTCTGGTAGCTGAGGTCGCGCACGACCTCGGCATCTGGATCATCGCCCTGCTCCCTCACGGCGTTGCGCAGTGCCGCGCCGATCTCACCAGCGACGCGGCACAAACTGCGTTCGATCGCACCATGGCCGGTGCAGAAATACTGGAACTACAGCCGGTCACCGATGCGGGCGTCGGCGAGTCGCCTCGAGCGGAGGACGCGCGCGATCGACAGTTCGAACGCGCCGGGACCTGATCGCATTACACAGCTCGCTGATGATTGCCATCTGGGACGGCCTGGAAACGGTTCATCGCGCCGGTACGGCGCGATCCGTCAAGCGCCGGTCAGGACGAACCGGTTCTGGCATCGATGGGCAGCACGTATTGCCGGATAGTCTGTCATTCGCGGCGGACAACGATCTGATGTACGAGATTCGTTGCTCACGCCTCAGCAAAGTTGCGGCAGAAACGGGTGACGCCGGTATCAACATCGTCGGATTCGTAACCGGCAAAACCACATTCGGCAGTATCGATCACGGCATCCCGCCTGCGCTTACAACACTGCTCGCGCGCACTGCGGAATTCAACCGCGATGCGAACAAGTACCGCACGCAGATTGCCGAGCACGGCCGGCATCTCGCGTCGGCCGCGTCGTATCCGGTTTCGGATGCACTGCTGTATCTGAACAACCTGTATGCCACGGCCGACTGGCTGGCCGTGCATTTTCGACGTTCATTCCTGCGCGCACTGGCCGGTCGCTTCAGCCTGTGGGCTTTGCTCACCTATTTCCTGCTCGCGTTCAAGAAATCGCCGGACGGAATCAGCGGTTTCATGTTTATCGGGGCCGTCCTGCTGGTCTTCGGATTGAGCTGGTTGCTCTCTTTCTGGGCGCGTCGCCGCAGCTGGGACCGCCGCGGCCTCGACTACCGTGCACTCGCCGAGGGGCTGCGCGTCGATTTCTATTGGGAGCTGGCCGGAGTCCGTGCGCGCTTCGACGATGCATTTGCGCACGAGGGATTCCTGCACAAGTATGCCGAGCTCGAATGGATGCGCGCGGCAATGCGAACCGTGAATCTGCGCTGCGCATTGTATTCGCGCGCGACCACGCCGAAAGGATTCGAGTTCGCCCTTGCGGCCTGGGTCGGCGACTCCGAGAGGGTCAGTGACTCGGGTCAGCTGCATTACTATCGCCGGACCGCAGCGAAGCTCAAGCGTCGCCTGGCGATCGCGGAGCACCTCTCGCGCGGCATGCTGGTTGGGGGACTGCTGATTGCGGTGATTCTGGCTGCGGATGTGACTCTGCGTTTGTTCGACCATTCGGTGGTGCTGGCGCCGGCACCGCGCGGCCTGATGCTCACGGCGCTGGCGCTGCTGACCGCGTATACGGCCATCTTCGAGATCTATCTTGCTGAGCGAGCAGATCGCAGTCTGGTACGCCAATATCAGCATATGGATTCACTGTTCACGCGTGCAGCGCACGAGTTGCGCTCGGCGCGCCGCCCAGCCGACAAGCTCGGCATCATGCGAGCGCTTGGCCATGCCTGTCTTGCAGAACACGCCCAATGGATCCTGTCGCACCGCGACAAGCGCATCGATGGATTGCGCTGGTAGCCAGGACACTGCAGCCTCGACTCATTGGAGGAGAATTTCGCAATGCAAACAAATCCGATTCGACTGTCGCTGCTGCGGGCACGGGTAATACTCGCGGCCGCGAGCCTGGGCTTTGGTGGTCCGGCCTACGCGCAGGATCCTGAAGACCCGTTTCCGGAATCGGAACCGGAGTGGCAGATTGAAGAAGCACCGGCCACCGGTGAGGATGCGGACTCTGACGCGACGACGAACCAGGAAATGGAAACGGTTACCGACGCTTCCGACGATGACGACTGGTGGGATGACACACTGTTTGATCCGTCGGATGACGCGATCCCGACCGATCAGGAGCTCGATCCGATGGGATTCGGCTTTGAGGTCCTTGAGTATGAGGACGACGGTGACGGCGTCGAAGACGTTCCGGTCGAATCGGCCGATGGCATTCAGGATTCCGGCGACCTGCCAGCAATCAAGCCGCGCACCCGCCCACTCGCTTGGCCCCCCGTAGGCGCGAAGCCACCGGCAGCCGCGCAGCCTCCCAAGCCCGCCCAACCCGCCGCAGGAGGGGGTGAAGATACGCCCTATTCCATCGGTGGCAACGCGATTGGAGACACTGGAGCACCCTGGCAGGCGCAGATCTACTACCCGGGAAACGCCGCCAAGTGGGCCGAGGATCTCGCCAAGGGCGCGAAGCTTTGGCAAAAGCAGCATTACTGCGGCGGCACGCTGATCAAGCCCGACTGGGTACTGACCGCCGCCCATTGCATCAACCAGAAGATGGTCAACGCCGGCTATCG
>JANNTO010000095.1:0-9078 GCA_031403675.1 Gammaproteobacteria bacterium
CGACGTTCTCATAGACATTCAGGTCGGTCAGCAATGCGCCATTCTGGAACAGCATGCCCATGCGCCGGCGCATGGCGTAGATGCCGGCCCGCGACAGCATCGCGACATCCTGCCCCTCCACTTCGACCAGTCCGCGGTCCGCGAGCAGCTGTCCGGTGATCAGGCGCAGCAGCGTAGTCTTGCCAGTGCCGCTCGGACCCATCACTGCGGTGACCGACCCGCGTGCAATGTCGAGGTCGATACCGTCAAAGATCGGCCGGCGGCCCATGGCGAAATGCAAACTGCGCACCCGCACCACGACGCTGGCCTCGCGCTGCGGATCGACGGTCAAGTGCGCGGCCCGCAACGCGCCATCAGGCCGCGGCCTGTTCCATCGCGGCTTCGTAGCGGCCGTCGCGGGCCAGCCCGTTCAGGCGTGCACGCCGCAGGAATACGCGCTGTGCCGCGGCAACATTGGCAGGCAAGCCACGCCAGGCGTCGAGCGTGCTCTGCTGCAAGGCGCGTCCGTAGCTGAAGGACAGCTGCCAGGGCAGCTGTGCCACACGATTCATCAGCGACAGGTGCATGGTCGCCTCGGCCTCGCTCTGGCCGCCGGACAGGAAAGCGATGCCGGGGACCGCGGACGGCACGCGCCGCCGCAGGCACCGCAGTGTCGCATCGGCCACCTGCTGCGCGGTCGCCTGGTGCGGGCATTTCTTGCCGGCGATGACCATGTTTGGTTTCAGGACCATACCCTCGAGACGCACTCGGTGACGGAACAGCGCGTCGAAAACGGACTCAAGCGCCGCATCGGTTGCTGCTTCGCAGCGCTCGATCGAATGATCGCCGTCCATCAGTACTTCCGGCTCGACGATCGGTACGATCGAGGTCTCCTGGCACAGGGCCGCATAACGCGCGAGCGCATGCGCATTGGCCTCGAGCGCGGCGGCGGTCGGAATGCCGGCACCCACGTCGATCACCGCGCGCCACTTGGCGAAGCGCGCGCCGAGAGCGCGGTATTCCACGAGCCTCTCGCGCAGTCCGTCGAGACCCTCGGTTACGGTCTCACCCGGGAAACCCGCCATGGGCTTCGCGCCGGCGTCCACCTTGATGCCCGGCAGGATGCCGCGTGACGCGAGCACGACCGCAAACGGCCGACCGTCCGCTGCCTGCTGACGCAGCGTCTCGTCATAGAGGATCACGCCGGACAGGTACTTTTCGGCGTCCGGCGCGGTGAACAGCAGTTCCCGATAGCTGCGGCGCGACTCGCAGGATGATTCGAGCCCGATCTTGTCGAAACGCTTCTTGATCGTGCCGGTCGACTCGTCTGCTGCAAGGATGCCCTTACCGGGCGCCACCATGGCAGCCGCGTTCGTTTCGAGTTCCAGACTGTCCATGAATCCGCATCCTCCGCGTCGGGCGCGCAGGATAACAGAGCCCCTCGCGACCCCCTACCGCTGCAGCCGTAATAGTACTAAAATTGTACTGTATAATTGTACAACCGCGGAGCACGGAAACATGCTGCGTATCAGCCGCCTGACCGACTATGCAACAGTCATCCTCGCGAGCCTTGGCGGTGGCACTCTCGTCAGTGCCGCCGAGGTCGCCGAACGCACGCACATCGGCGTGCCGACCGTCAGCAAACTGCTGAAGGAACTCCAGCATGCCGGCCTGGTGCGCTCGGTGCGCGGCGCGCACGGCGGCTATCAGCTGGCGCGGCCCGCCGCGTCGATCAATGCCGCCGACATCATCGACGCGGTCGAAGGACCGATCGCGCTGACTGAGTGCGCGAGCGGCAACAGCAACTGCGGCATCGAGGCAACCTGCCAGGTCGGTCATGGCTGGCAACGCATCAGCCATGCGATCCGCCGCGCGCTGCACGACGTCAGCCTCGAAGAACTCGTGCGCCGGGATGCCCCGTTCACGACACCCGATCTGCAGCGCAGTCCGAATGGCTGGCGCCCGCTGGTGCGCGGCTGAGACGGAGAACCGACATGTCGTCGAATCAGCCGGAACTGGAATCGCTGGTCGCGCGCAAGTACCAGCATGGATTCGTCACGGACATCGCCAGCGATACATTGGCGCCCGGCCTCGACGAGGACGTCATCCGGCTGATCTCGGCGAAGAAAAGCGAACCAGCCTTCATGCTCGAGTGGCGGCTCAAGGCCTATCGCCGCTGGGTCCGCATGACCGTGCCGACCTGGGCGCAGGTCCATTACCCGCCGATCGACTACCAGGCGATTTCATACTACTCGGCGCCAAAGCAGCGCACCGACGGGCCAAAGTCGCTCGACGAGGTTGACCCGAAGTTGCTCGAGACCTACGACAAGCTCGGTATTCCACTGCACGAGCGGGCGCGTCTCGCGGGCGTCGCTGTGGACGCCGTGTTCGACAGTGTTTCGGTCGCGACCACGTTCAAGGAACGACTGGCCGAGGCCGGCGTCATCTTCTGCCCGTTTTCGGAAGCGGTGCAGAAGCATCCGGAGCTGATCGAGCGCTATCTCGGCACCGTGGTGCCGGTCACCGACAATTTCTACGCGACCCTGAATTCCGCGGTCTTCACCGATGGTTCCTTCGTCTACGTGCCGCAGGGCGTGCGCTGCCCGATGGAGCTCTCGACTTATTTCCGCATCAATGCCGCGAAGACCGGGCAGTTCGAGCGCACGCTCATCATCGCGGACCAGGGCGCACAGGTGAGCTACCTCGAGGGCTGCACGGCGCCGATGCGCGACGAGAATCAGTTGCACGCCGCGGTGGTCGAACTGGTCGCGCTGGACGACGCCAGCATCAAGTACTCGACGGTGCAGAACTGGTACCCGGGCGACGAGCACGGCGTCGGCGGCATCTACAACTTCGTGACCAAGCGCGGCGACTGCCGCGGCCGCAATTCGAAGATCTCCTGGACCCAGGTCGAAACCGGGTCGGCGATCACCTGGAAATACCCGAGCTGCATCCTGCGCGGCGACGGATCAGTTGGCGAGTTCTACTCGGTGGCGCTCGCCAATCACTACCAGCAGGCTGACACCGGCACCAAGATGATCCACATGGGGCGCAATACGCGCTCAACGATCATCTCGAAGGGCATCTCGGCGGGTCATGGCCAGAACGCCTATCGCGGCCTGGTCAAGGTGCTGCCTGGAGCAGACGGCGCGCGCAATCACACGCAGTGCGATTCACTGTTGATGGGCAGCCAGTGCGGTGCCCACACGTTTCCGTACATCGAGGTGCGCAATCCCAGCGCGGTCGTCGAGCATGAGGCGACGACCTCAAAAATTTCGGACGACCAGTTGTTCTACTGTCTGCAGCGCGGCATCTCGGCGGAAGACGCGGTCAACATGATCGTCAATGGCTTCTGCCGCCAGGTGTTCAAGGAGCTGCCGATGGAGTTCGCGGTCGAGGCACAGAATCTGCTCGCAGTCAGCCTCGAAGGGGCGGTCGGATGAGCACCGAGCAGCAGGCAATGAATGAGTCGAGTCATCCCATCCTCGAGGTGCGCGACCTGCGCGTGCGCGCCGGCGATCGCGTGATTCTCGACGGGCTGTCGCTCACCGTCCACGCGGGCGAAGTGCACGCAATCATGGGACCGAATGGCTCGGGCAAGAGCACGCTGACCGGCGCGCTCGCGGGGCGGCCTGGTCTCGAAGTCCTGTCCGGCACCGCGACTTACCAGGGCCGCGATCTGCTGGCGATGGCGCCGGAGGAGCGCGCGCGCGAAGGCCTGTTCCTCGCATTCCAGTACCCGGTCGAGATTCCCGGCGTCAACAACGTTTACCTGCTGAAGGCTTCGCTGAATGCGCTGCGCAAGCACCGCGGCGAACCGGAGCTGGATGCATTTGAGTTCCTGAATCTGGTGCGCGGCAAACTCGCACAGATGCACATGGATGAGAGCCTGTTGAATCGCGGCGTCAACGAGGGATTTTCGGGCGGCGAAAAGAAGCGCAACGAGATCCTGCAAATGAGTCTGCTGGAGCCAACGCTCGCACTCCTGGATGAAACCGATTCCGGCCTCGACATCGACGCATTGAAGCTGGTCGCGGACGGCGTCAATTCGCTGCGCTCGCCCGCGCGTGCAATTGTGCTGGTCACGCATTACCAGCGTCTGCTGGATCACATTGTGCCGGACCGCGTGCACGTGCTCGCCGGCGGTCGCATCGTCAAGACCGGTGGCCGCGAACTTGCGCTCGAGCTCGAGCGCCGCGGTTATGACTGGATCCGCGCGGAAACGGCGGCCGCTTGAACACGGCAAGCGCCATCGACCGCATCGCCCTGAGCCATGCCGGGATCGCGCCGCTGCTTGCGGGCGGGCCCGACTGGTCGCGCCGACGCGGCCAGGCACTCAAGACCCTGCTGGGGCGCGGCTTGCCGGATCGGCGTGACGAAAACTGGAAGTATCTGGACCATGCCCGGATCGCCGAGTATCCCTTCGATCCGGCCGAGCGCGTTGCGGTGCATCCAGGACAACTGGCCGCGCGCGCGCTGCCGATTGCCGGCGCGCGCCGCCTGGTGCTCGTTGACGGCCGCTTTGACGCCTCGCTGTCAGATGCCGATGCGGGCGACGGCCTGGAGATCGAAAGCCTGGATTCACTGATCGCACGCGATCCCGCGGCCGCGCTCACGCTGTTGCGTGTTCCGGGCGAGGATGCCGACGACCGCTTCGCGCTACTCGCTGATGCATTCATCGCGGACGGCGCGATGATCCGTGTGGTCGCCGGCGCCTGCCCCACCCGGCCGCTCTGGTTGATGCATGTCAGCACCGCTGCGGCGCCAGCAACGCATCAATCCCGCATAGTCATCGACGTCGCCGCAGGCGCGCGACTGGTGCTGATCGAGCACTTCATCGCCCTCGGCAGCGCGGCCGTGCTCGGGAATCTTGCGGCCGAGCTGACCGTGGGCGTGGATGCCAAGGTGACGCACGTGCGCCTGCACCAGCACGGCGCCGCCGCCGCCCAGGTTGAGACCTGGGTGACCCGGCTCGCGGCCGGTAGCCGTTACGACCAGCACCTGCTCGCGCTCGGCGGCCGGCTGGTCCGCTCCAATCTCCGCCTTTCGCTCGAGGGGCGCGCCGCCGAGTGCCGGCTGGCCGGCCTCTTCATGGCGGACGGCGAACGCCAGGTGGACCTGTACACCGAGATCGCCCACCACGGCGCCGCCACGCGCACGGTGCAGGATTTTCGCGGCATCGCGTCGGACCGCGGCCGTGGCGCGTTCAACGGCCGGATCGTCGTGCATCCGACCGCGCGCGGCGCGGACGCGAGCCAGACCAGCCGCAATCTGCTGCTGACCCCGCTTGCGGAAATCAACTCGCGACCGCAGCTCGAGATCCACATCGACGAAGTCCAGTGCCGCCATGGGGCGACCATCGGCACGCTCGATCCGCAGCAGCTGTTCTACCTGTTGTCGCGCGGCCTCGATCCGGCGGCCGCGCGCGCCTTGCTGACATTCGCTTTCTGCCAGGACGTGATCGGCAAGCTGCCGCTGCCGGAATTGCGCGCGACGGTTGAGGCGCTGGTTGCCGGCACGCTGCCGGACCGTGACCTGATCCGGGGACTGCTCTGATGGGCGCGGTCCGCGAACTCAAGGGCGCACTCGACCTCAGCCGGATCCGCAGCGACTTTCCCGTGCTCGCGCGCCGCATCAACAACCATCCGCTCGCCTATCTCGACAATGCGGCGTCGGCACAGCAGCCGGCTGCCGTCATAGCCGCGGTCGCCGACTATGCCCGCGCGCACCATGCCAATGTGCATCGCGGCGTCCATACGCTGTCGCAGGAAGCGACCGCCATGTACGAGGGCGCGCGTGAGCGCGTGCGGCGCTTCATCAATGCGGCCTCGACCGCGGAGCTCGTGTTCGTGCGCGGCACGACCGAGGCGATCAACCTCGTTGCACAGTCATTCGGGCGACCGCGGCTCACCGCAGGCGACGAGATTGTCGTGTCGCTGCTCGAGCATCATTCGAACATCGTGCCCTGGCAGCTGCTGTGCGCGCAGACCGGCGCGCAGCTGAAAGTCGTGCCGATCGATCGGCGCGGAGTTGTCGACTTCGACGCATACCTGCAATTGCTCGGTCCGCGGACCCGCATCGTCGCGCTCGCGCATGTGTCCAATGCGCTCGGCACCGTGCTGCCACTCGCCGCATTCCTGCGGGCCGCGCGCGAACGGGGCATCGCCACGGTCGTCGATGGCGCCCAGGCCGTGCCACACCTGGCCGTGGACGTCCAGGCGCTCGGCAGCGATTTCTACGCGTTCTCCGCGCACAAGATGTACGGGCCGACCGGCATCGGCGTGCTGCATGCGCGCGAAGCGGTGCTCGAGACGATGCCGCCATGGCAGGGCGGTGGCGACATGATCCTGACCGTGTCGTTCAGTGGCTCGACCTGGAACCACCTGCCGCATCGATTTGAGGCCGGTACGCCCAATATCGGCGGCGCGGTCGGACTCGGCGCCGCGATCGACTATCTTGACGGCGTGGGGCTCGCCCGCGTTGCGGCCCACGAACACGACCTGCTCGACTACGCGACCGCAAGACTTACGACGGTGCCCGGTCTGTCATTGATCGGCACGGCGCCGGACAAGACCAGCCTGGTGTCCTTCGCGGTCGAAGGCATTCATCCGCACGATCTCGGCACCGTGCTCGATTCGAAAGGCGTCGCGGTGCGCACCGGCCATCACTGCGCGATGCCCGTCATGGAATATTTCGGCGTACCCGCGACCACCCGCGCATCGTTCGCGCTCTACAACACGCGCGACGAGATCGACGCGCTGCACGCTGCGCTGCTTGATGCGATCCGGATGCTGCGTTGATGGATCTTGCAGACCTGTATCGCGACCTGATCGTGGACCACAACCGGAGGCCGCGGAATCGTGGGCCACTGGCGTCCGCAAACTACCGAGCGGAAGGGAATAATCCTTTGTGTGGCGACGAGTTACACGTTTTTGTTGATGTCGACAATAACATCATCCGCGAACTGCGATTCGAGGGCACCGGCTGCGCGATCTCAACCGCATCGGCTTCGTTGATGAGCGAGGCAGTCAAGGGCAAGAGTCGCGCCGAGGTGGCGGCGCTGTTTGACGCGGTGCATCGCATGCTCACCGGCGCGGCGGCCACGACAGGCCCGGAGCTTGGCAAGCTCGCAGCGCTTGGAGGCGTGCGCGAATTCCCGGCGCGCGTGAAATGCGCCAGCCTCTGCTGGCACACGCTGAACGCGGCGTTGGCAGGCCAGGCCACACCGGTCACGACGGAATAGCCATGCGCCGTGCCGAACATGAACCGATCGTCGTGCAGCGCGATGTGCGTGCGGTCATCGTGCCCGCGGGTGTCGAGGTCAAACTGCGCACCGGCAGCATCGGCTACCTCACCCAGGCGCTCGGCGGCAGCTTCACGGTCTACATCGAAGGCAACCTGTTTCGCATCGCGGGTGCGGATGGTGATGCGATTGGCAAAGAAGCACTGCGCGCTCCCGAACTGCCGGCGGGCGCAACCGACGACGATGTCAGCCGCCTGGTTTGGAATCAGCTGCGCACCTGCTTCGATCCGGAGATCCCGGTCAACGTCGTGGATCTCGGCCTGATCTACGACTGCGGCATCACGCCGAATGGCGACGGCACGCGCAACGTGGCGGTGCGCATGACGCTCACAGCCCCGGGTTGCGGCATGGGCGAGGTGCTGGTAGCGGACGTGCGCGACAAGCTGCTGGTGATCCCGACCGTGAGCAAGGCGAGCGTCGATCTCGTGTTCGACCCGCCCTGGAACCAATCGATGATGTCGGAAGCCGCGCGCCTTCAGACCGGCATGATGTAGTCAAGAGGGGACATTTCCTTTTTCCTTCAGTTCTTCTGGAAAAAGGAAATGTCCCCTCTTAGTTCTCGTCGAGGGACAAGAGGCTCGCGTTGCCGCCGACCGCGGCAGTGTTGATCGTGACCGTCTGCTCGGTCCCGAAGCGCGGCAGGTAATGCGGTCCGCCGGCTTTCGGCCCGGTACCGGACAGCCCGCAGCCGCCGAACGGCTGCACACCGACCACCGCGCCGATCATGTTGCGGTTCACATAGACATTGCCGACGCGCGCGCGCGCGGCAACGCGCCGGGCGACGCTGTCGATGCGCGTGTGCACGCCGAGCGTCAGCCCATAGCCGCTTGCGTTGATCTGATCCACGACCTCGTCGAGACGTGATCCGGCAAAGCGCACCACATGCAGGATCGGTCCGAACACCTCGCGCTCCAGCCGCGCGATGCCATCGATCTCGACCGCCAATGGTGCGAAGTAATGCCCGCGCGCCAGCCCCATCGGCAGCCGTGCGCGGTGGTGCCAGCGTGCGCCTTGCACGATCGCGGCGGCGTGCTGGTCAAGGGTCGCAAGCGCAGCGCCGTCGATGACCGGCCCGACATCGGTCGAGAGCAGCGCCGGTTCGCCGATCGTGAGCGTGTCCATCGCGCCCGCCAGCAACTCGAGCACGCGCGGTGCGATGTCCTCCTGCACAAACAGCACCCGCAGCGCCGAACAGCGCTGGCCCGCCGCATTGAACGCCGAAGTGATTGCGTCAAGCACGACCTGTTCCGGCAATGCCGAACTGTCCACCAGCATTGCATTCTGGCCGCCGGTCTCCGCGATCAGCACCGGCAACGGCCCATCGTGTGCCGCGAGCGTGCGATTGATCAGGCGCGCCGTTTCCGTCGAGCCGGTGAATGCGACGCCGGCGACCCGTGGGTCGCCGGTCAACGCGGGACCGATCCTGGAACCGCGCCCCGGCAGCAGGTGCAGTACCTCCCCGGGCACGCCACAGGCATGCAGCAGCCGCACCATCGCGGCGGCCACCAGCGGCGTCTGTTCAGCGGGCTTCGCGACCACGCAGTTGCCGGCGGCCAGCGCCGCCGTCACCTGGCCGGTGAAGATCGCCAGTGGAAAGTTCCACGGACTGATGCAGGCGAACACGCCGCGACCACGCAGCCCCAGGAAATTCGATTCACCAGTCGGTCCCGGCAACGCCAACGGCCGACCAAAGGATTCCTCCGCGCGGGCCGCGTAGTAGCGCAGGAAATCGACTGCCTCGCGCACTTCCGCGATCGCATCCGGCACGGTCTTGCCGGCTTCGGCGACGCAGATTG
>JANNTO010000096.1:0-1681 GCA_031403675.1 Gammaproteobacteria bacterium
TCGTGATCGTCCGGTCGCGCACGCTAATGTCGATCTCCTTGCCGCGCATCTTCAGCAGCTCCGGCCGCCATGGGACGAGCGTGAACTCCTGGCGGCCTTGGATCACCGCGAGGCGCTGCATCGGCAGGTCTATGGTGCCGACGTGTCGGCCGGTCATGCGCATGCCTTCAACGACTGAACAATGCGGCATTCCCAGCTGCGCGGACAGTTTTCCGGCCGCGACCGTAATGCCTCTGTGGTTCAATTCCCTCAGGATGTCCGGCTTCGGCGTGATGGTTCCGGGCTGCTCGACACTCGCATGGCGGTTCGCGATCAGCCACTCCTCGCGGGCGATTAGGGCTTTTGAGACGTCCGCGCCGAACCCCTTCTCGTGGATGACTGGCTTCGTCTCGGCCACGATGGTCTGGTCGAGCCAGGTCGCGGCCTCGGCGGTAGCGAGCCTTTCGACCGACCAACAGGACACGACCTCGATCCGGGAATTGCGCATCTTGCCTTTGCCGCCACCGCCCGAGAGTGCGACCATCATCCCCGGCTCGGGAATGTCTTGGTCCGCTAGCTTGCCCGTCTCGGCGTAGCGGATGCGCCCATCGATGCCGTCGACGACGAGATACTTGCGGTCGGTCATCTCGTCGGCGATGCCGACCTCGACGACGCGGCCGATGACCGGCTCGGATTTGCGTGCCCCACTGAAGATCGCGAAGTCGCCAGCCGGGCGGTCGATGCCGTGCGCGCGCATGACCTGGTTCATGGTGACCATGATGTCGCCGCGCTCGCCGAGGCTGCGCAGCTTGGTTTCGAGCTGGGGGTCGATGGCCCAGACGCCGGTCCTTTTCTCCTCCGCCAATCCCATCTGCTGCAGCCGCCGCAGCCGGCCAACCCGCATGCTGAGTTGCGCGCCTTCGTTACGACGCTCGGACCGCCCACGCTCGCCGTCGAGCATCGCCGGCACGATGAGCACGTTCTCCTTGGTGTCCTTCACGATCCCACGATCGAGTGATGTGAACCGCTCAGCTTTCATCTCGTTGGCGAGCTTGATGATGCGCTCGAACTGCTGCTCGGGGCCCAATTCCAGGGTGACAAGGTCCTGCGCGCGATGGCGGATGCCGTGGCTGATGTAGTGGCGCGCCATCACGAGGTCCTGGCCGCGGTCGTCGTGGCCGGCAATGACGATGTGGGTGTGCGGGTGCCCGGTGTTGAAATGATCGACGGCGACCCAGTCGAGTTTCGTGCCGAGGTCCTCCTCCATATCCCTCATGAGATCACGAACAAACGGCTTGAGGTCCGCCATGCGGCCACCGTCCTCCGGTGCGACGATGAGGCGGAACTGATAGGTGTCGCCCTTCTGCCGCTCCAGGAAGTCGCCACCCTCGGCCACATCGTGCTCCCGGTCGTAGAGCTGGCCGGGACCACCGTCACGCGTGACACCGTCGCGCATGATGTAGTGCTGATGCGTGCGAGCAGCGGCGAGGTCCGACGTCCCGTGCCGGGCAATGCGTGCCTTGACGATAACGCGGCGCCAGCCGGGCGGCGGCGGTGTCAATCCGTAGAGTGCGCCCTTGCCGCGGCCGAGCTCGGCAACGGGGCGCCGCGTCAGCGCATTGGCCCAGGGCGATTTGGGTGCGCGGTGTCTCGTGGTCGCTTTGACGACCATGCGCGTGAGGCGACCGGATTTGATTTCTCG
>JANNTO010000097.1:0-16416 GCA_031403675.1 Gammaproteobacteria bacterium
GTCGTTTCTTCATCGCCAGTCAGCGCGAGCAGGATGTCGCGGCGCGGCTTGAATCCTTCCTGCTTGAGCCACAGCAGGGCAGCGGCCATGCTGGCGATGCCGGATTTGTTGTCGTATGAGCCGCGGCCGAAAACGTAGCCATTCTCGACCACTGCCGTGAACGGATCCCGTTCCCAGTCCTCGCGGAATGCCGACACGACATCCATATGCCCGGTGGCGACGAGCGGCTTGGCCTTGGAATCGGTGCCGCGATAGCGCGCCACCAGGGTCGCCGTTTCGCCATAGGGCGTGATCGTGATGTCCTCCGCCGCGAAGCCACCTTCCCGCAGGACACCAGCCAGGTATGCGGCATAGGCCGGCACCTGGCCCCCGCCTTCGACCGTCTTGAATCCGACCGAGCGAGTCAGGATCTCGAGCGCCTGCCCCGAAATCGCAGGAGGCACGACGGATTCGGCTGCCGTTGCTGCTGGCACGAGCAGCAGACACAGGGCAAGGGCACTCAGGACGTGCCGGGTGTCGATCGGATGCATGGGGGCATTCCTTTGCGGGGTATGGCCCATTGTGGCGATCCCGATCCATGATGCGCAAGCGCGGCCTGGACCCAGACTGCGGTAAAGTACGCGCCAATCAAGAAAGGCGATTTGCATGATTGTCACCATCCTGCTGACGGCCTTGGGCGTGATCGCGGTGGTATTCACCGGGGTGCTGATCCAGACCGCCTGGCGCCGCAGTGAGCTTCGCCCGACACTGGAATCGATTGCGCTCGGCGCCGTCACCAACTTCTTCGACACCCTCGGCATCGGCTCCTTCGCAACGTCGACCGCGTGGATCAAGCTGCGCAAGCTCGTGCCGGACAGTTTCATCCCGGGAACGCTGAATGTCGGGCATGCCTTGCCGACTGTCGCGCAGGCCTACATCTTCATCCAGCTCGTCAGCGTCGACCCGAAGTTGCTGGCGGGGTGCATTGCCGCGGCAGTCGCGGGTGCGATCGTCGGCGCACCGATCGTGGTGCGCCTGCCGGTGCGCATCGTGCAGGCCGTGGTCGGCATTGCGCTGTTGATTGCGTCGGCGCTGTATGCACTCTCCAATCTGGGCATGATGCCGGCCGGCGGCGATGCGCTTGCCCTGGCAGCCGCGCCGTTCGCCGTCGCCGTGGTTGGACACTTCGTGATGGGTGCGCTGATGACCTTCGGCATTGGCCTCTATGCACCTTCGCTGATCCTGCTGTCGCTGCTCGGCCTGAACCCGATTGCGGCCTTCCCGATCATGATGGGCGCCTGCGCATTCCTGATGCCGGTCTGCGGCATGAGCTTCATTCGCGCCGAGCGCATCAATCTTCGGGTCGTCATCGGGCTCGCGCTCGGGGGCATACCGCTGGTGCTGGTCGCGGCTTTCCTGGTGAAATCCCTGTCGCTCGTAACCCTGCGTTGGGGAGTCGTGGTTGTCGTCTTGTACGCCGCCATACTGCTGCTGCGCTCGGCAATGAATCCAGCGCCGCAAAAATGAACTGAGTTCGGGGGAGTCAGATGGACAGAAGGCATTTCCTGGCGTCATCCGTGGCGGCTGCGGTCGCGGCATCGCTGCCCATTGGCCGACTATGGGCTGCGGGTCGCGGCGTGCCGGTCGCTGGCGATATCACCGCGCTGACTGGCAGCGGCGCGGCAACGCTGCTCGAACGTGCCGCGGTGCAGGAACTGCGGGACAGCCTGCGCGGTGCATTGCTGCTGGCTGGCGATCCCGGCTATGACGAAGCCCGGCGGGTGCTCAATGAATCCATCAACAAGCATCCGGCGCTCATCGTGCAGCCCACCGGCGTGGCGGATATCCGCAACGCCGTGACCTTTGCGCGCGAGCGCGAACTGCTGCTCGCCGTCAAGTGCGGCGGACACAGTACCTCAGGCAAATCGACCTGCGATGGCGGTATGCAAATCGACCTGTCGCGCTTCAGAAGCGTGCGCACCGACCCGCTGTCGCGCAGGGCCTATGCAGCCGGCGGCAGCCTACTCGGAGAACTGGATCATGAGGCGATGGCGTTCGGACTCGTCACGACTGCGGGCACCGTATCCCACACCGGTGTCGGCGGCCTGACACTCGGCGGCGGCTTCGGCCGATTGGCGCGGCGCTTCGGGCTCGCGCTCGACAATGTGCGGGCGGTGGACATCGTGACAGCCGACGGTCGCTTGCTGCATGCAAGCGCTGATGAGAATCCGGACCTGTATTGGGGTGTGCGCGGTGGCGGCGGCAACTTCGGTATCGTCACCGGCTTCGAGTTCGGGCTGCATCCGCTGCAGCGCCAGATCGTCGGCGGCGACCTGATGTTCCCGATCGCCAGGGCGCGTGAAATTATCGAGTTTTACGGCGATTTCAGCTCGAATGCCGCGGATGAGCTCTACGCGGATGCGTTCATGGTTGCGCCCATGGGCGGCAAGCCCGGCGTGTTCGGCATCAGCGTCTGCTATTCAGGCCCTGCCGAGGAGGCCGAGCGCGTGCTCGCGCCGTTACGCAAGCTCGGCACGCCGATCGCCGATACGATCAAGACGCAGGAGTACGTCGCGATTCAGCGCAGCTCGGACCGGACCGATCCGCGCAATGAAGGCGCCTACATGAAGGAAGGCTTCATCCGCGACTTTCAGCCCGGCATGGTCAACGCTATCCTGGAAGGCTTCCAGCAGCATCCGGATCGCGGCACGGTGGTTTATTTCCAGCACGCCGGCGGCGCGATCGGCCGTGTCGCACCCGCTGCCACCGCCTTTGCACACCGGCATGTGAAGCACGGCATGTTCTCAATCGTTTCGTGGAAGCTCGACAGCGATCCGGCGCCGCACATACGTTACATCAAGGACTACTGGGCGACGCTCGAGCCATTTACCCTCGGCCGTTACACGAATTCGATCGGCGACGAGCCCCAGAAGCTGGTCAGCGACAATTATGGCGTTGCCCTGCCACGGCTGCAGGCACTCAAGAAGAAGTACGACCCGGGCAATCTGTTCCGGCTGAACGCCAACGTCGTGCCCAACGCCTGATCCGGTCCTCAAGAAAAAGGGGCCAGGAGAAAACTCCTGGCCCCGATTTTTCGCGCGTCGAGTTCTGTCTCAGAATTCCTTCGTGAAACGGACTCCGTACTCGCTCGCATCGTTGCTGAGTACCACCAGCACGTAGTCTCCGGTATTCAGCCGGGCGTTGTCGTAACGCTCATCCGTGATGTTCCGGCCATAGGCCGCAACTGTCCAGTCGCCGTCATTGGGCCGGTAGCTGAGGTCGAAATTGATCAGCTCGCGGCTATCGATGAAGGTGGAGCGGCCCGGATCGGCGCTCGGCTCGCCATACATATCGTCCCGGAACGACCAGTCGGCGCGGAACGTGACTTCCCCGCTACCCGCCAAGAATGTGAATTCCGGACTCACGGATGCGGTGAGTTCTGGAGTCAGTGGGGCCACTGGATCCGGGGCAGGAATGCTGGGTGGGGGGCCCACAAATCGGACGAACGTAGCGTCGGTGTCGATATAACCCAAGGTCGTGTGGAGCCGAAAGTTGTCGGTCACCGCCCAGGTGCTTTCCCACTCAACGCCCTGTGAGGTTTGGTCCACGATGATGTTCACGGTATTGAAGCCGCTCGTAGTCGTCTCGCTCACCTGATAGGGCAGGTCCGTGTAGTCCGTGTAGAAAACAGAAATACTCATCTGCAGGTTATCCAGCGGCTGTCCCTTCAGGCCCACTTCGAAATTCTGCGCCGTGACATTGTCGTTAGCCTCGAAGCAGTTCGTGCTGTTCAATGTGGCGGGGGCCGGCGGTGCGGGGACGCCAACGATGGCCCCAAAGAGGCAGTACGGACGCGGCGGGAACTGCCCGGACTGGTAACCGTTCTGGACCGTGCCATAGACCGTCATCTGGTCATTGAACTTGTACGAGGCCGCGACATCCCAACTGGTCTCCGACCAGTCGCGTTCGGAGGTCTCGTTCAGGAAACCATTCGGGCGAGCCGGCGTCGCATTGATGATGACACCGGCCGTCTTGTCGTCCTTGGTGTGACGAACGCCCGCCGACAGGCGCAACTGATCGGAGACCGCGTATCCAACGTTGGCGAAGACCGCCTGGCTATCCATCTCCTGCGCCAGCAGGAAGGTGCCTGAACCACCAAGGAATACATTCGGAACCTGAACGTTTCGGCCTTCCTCCTCGAAATAGTACAGGCCTGCAACGTAATCCCAGGCACCGGACTCGCCGCTGAACTGCAGCTCAACCGAGGTCTGGTCGGCTTCGCCGTCTTCGGGAAATGACAGGAAATCGTCGAGGAAACCATCATCATCCAGGCCGGCGGAATACTCGGAATGGCGGTTGCTGACCAGCAGTTTGAAGTTGAGGGTGTCCGAGACCTTGTAGTCCGTGGTCAGCGAAATGCCGTAGGCCTGGTTGGTTACCGCAATCTGTTCAGCCTGGCCCGTGTTGTTGTCGTACGGGTTGCTGGCTGTATCGGAATTGCGATAAGGGCAAACCGAAGCACCCAGCGGGACAGGACAAGTCGCATTGTACACTCCACCAAGCGGCACCTCGTCGATCAACGTGCGGTACGGCCGCAGGCCGTTGTCGCCCTCGTTACCGTCTGCGGCCAGCAGGAAGGACAGGCGGTCATTCGGTGTCCACAGCATCGCAATGCGCGCCGAGATGTCCTGAAGTTCACCAACCTCTTTCCTGGCATTTGGAATATTCACGAACTCCCCGAGCCCGTCACGGCGCTGGAAGGCACCGGTCAGGGACATGGCCACCTGCTCGGAAAGCCGCATGTTCGTGTACAACTCGCCATTCAGCCGTCCGCGGCCGCCGGCGGTCAGTGATACCTTTCCACCGTCTTCATCGCCCGGCTTGCGCGTGATGATGTTGATCGCGCCGCCGATTGAATTGCGTCCATACAGGGTGCCCTGCGGACCCCGGAGCACT
The DNA here is from genome assembly GCA_031403675.1 of Gammaproteobacteria bacterium. GTDB lineage: Bacteria > Pseudomonadota > Gammaproteobacteria > Steroidobacterales > Steroidobacteraceae > SCUD01. Next base: position 4,936 of record JANNTO010000097.1, read on the forward strand.
TCGACGCGCTCGATATTGGCAAGGCTCCAGTTCTGGCCGACCTGGCGGCCCAGATAGACACCATCGACGTATACGCCGACACCCGGGTCGGTCGTGATCAGGTGATCCTGCAGGCCGATGCCGCGGATGAACGGATTGGCCGACGAGGTGTGCCCCGCCGAAAAGCCGGTCACATTCAGGTTCGGCACGAACTTGCCGATGTCGGTCAGGTCGGTGATGCCCTGTCTCTCGATCGTGTCCGCATTGAATGCGCTGATCGCGACCGGCACCTCGTAGATGCTCTGCTCGCGCTTCTGCGCGGTGACGATGACCGGGTCGAATACCGAATTGGACCCTTCCTGGGCAATCGCGACCTGACCGCCACCAATAACGCTGATCGGCATAGCGCTGATCATCAGCGCCAGACTCTTCTTGTTCATTCGACTCCCCCAAAAATTAGTCAGTACCAGGGCGCAATCATAATCCACTTGTGCTGGTAGGTGGCTAGTCCTCGCCAATGTCCTCGTGCCAGACCGCGGGATTGGCTTGGATGTACTCGCCCAGCAGCGCAATGCATTCAGCCGATTGCAGGTCGACTACTTTGATGCCGTTCTCGCGCAACCAGGCCACGCCCCCGCCGAAATTGACCGACTCACCAACCACGACGGTCCCGATGCCGAATTGACGCACCAGGCCGCTGCAATACCAGCAGGGCGCGAGCGTCGTGACCATGATCTTGTCCCGATAGGAACGCTGCCGGCCGGCCTTGCGAAAGGCATCGGTCTCGCCGTGAACCGACGGGTCGCCCTCCTGCACCCGCCGGTTGTGGCCGCGCCCGATGAGCTTGCCGCCGGCATCGAACAAGGCCGCGCCGATCGGGATGCCACCTTCCGCAAGTCCCTGGCGCGCCTCTTCGATCGCGATCCGGAGCATCGCCTGGTAATCCTGGGTCATGCGAGCTAGCGGCGCATCGGATTGTTCGGATGGGTGGTCCAATCCGATTTCTTGTCATCAATCGGACGCCCGGTTCGGGTGTCGATACCCGAGGTCAGGGTTTCCATCGTGATGCAATCTGCGACCGGGCAGACGCTGACACACAGGTTGCAGCCGACGCATTCCTGGTCGATGACTTCGAATTTGCGTTCGCCATTGACCGTATGGGTAATCGCCTGATGTGAGGCGTCCTCGCAGACGATATGGCAGCGACCGCACTGGATGCAGAGCTCCTGATCGATCCGCGCCTTCACGACGTAGTTCAGGTTCAGGTATTTCCAGTCCGTCACGGACGGCACTGCACGCCCGACGAGATCGGCGACGCGCGTCATGCCCTTGTCGCGAAGAAAGTGGCTCAGGCCACTGGTCAAGTCGTCGATGATCTTGAACCCATAGACCATCGCCGCGGTGCACACCTGGACATTGCTCGCGCCGAGCGCCAGGAAATCGACCGCGTCGCGCCAGTCGGTGACTCCGCCGATGCCCGAGATCGGCAGTCCGCGGGTCGCTTCGCTGCGCGCGATCTCCGCGACCATATGGAGCGCAATCGGCTTGACTGCCGGGCCGCAGTAGCCGCCGTGCGAACCCATGCCGTCCGTGGTCGGATACATCGTCAGCGTGTCGTAGTCGACGCGCATGATCGAATTGAGGGTGTTGATCAGCGACACCGCATCGGCGCCGCCTTCTTTTGCCGCTTTCGCGGGTCCAAGGATGCTGGTCACATTCGGCGTCAGCTTGATGATGACCGGAATGCGCGCAACTTCCTTGCACCAGGCAGTCGCCTGCTGGATGTATTCAGGAACCTGGCCGACCGCGGAACCCATGCCGCGTTCAGACATCCCGTGCGGGCAGCCGAAATTAAGTTCGAGCGCATCGGCGCCCGTATCTTCGATCATCGGCACGTATTTCGCCCAGCTCTCGCGGTTCATCGGCAGCATGACCGAGACGATCAGTGCGCGATCCGGCCAGTCGCGCTTGATCTGCCGGATCTCCTGCAGATTGACCGGAAGCGGCCGGTCGGTGATCAGCTCGACATTGTTGAAACCGATCACGCGCCGGTCATTGCTGTGCATCGCGCCGTAACGCGGGCCGCTGACATTGACGATCGGCGGATCCTCGCCAAGCGTCTTCCAGACCACGCCGCCCCAGCCGGCCTCAAACGCGCGATTGACGTTGTAGGCCTTGTCGGTCGGTGGCGCGGAAGCCAGCCAGAAAGGATTCGGCGAGCGGATCCCGAGGAATTCGCAGGCCAGGTCGACGCCGCCGTTTCCGGGCTTGTTCATGGCGCTCACCCGTCCGACCGCAGGTAACGATCGATCGACAGCGCGGCGAGTTTTCCGTCCTGCACCGCGGTAACCGTGAGGTCCTGCCCGCCGGCGACGCAATCACCGCCTGCCCACACATTGTCGAGCGAAGTCTTGCGCTCGGCGTTCACTGCAATCCGGCCATTCGTCACGGAGAGGACCTGCGATGCGGCGCCCAGTTCGTCCCAGGCGATTTCCTGGCCGATCGCCTTGAAGACCACATCCGCATGCAGCGCAAAATTCTCGCCGGTCCCTTCGAGCTTGCCGTCCGCTGCCTCGTGCGTGCACTCGAATTCGATGCGGGTGACATGCTCCTTGCCGACCAGGCGCACCGGCCGCGCCCAATGCCTGATGCGAACGCCACTGGCTTGCGCCAGGTCCTGCTCGAACCAGCTTGCGGCCATCTGCTCCGGTCCGCGCCGGTAGACCATCGTGACGTCTTCCGCGCCGAGACGCTTGCTCTGGATTGCGATGTCGATGGCGGTCATCCCGCCGCCGATGACCACGACGCGCCGGCCGACCGGCAACTGGGTCTTGTCGCGGGCCTGCCGAAGCTCGGCGATGTATTTGACCGCGTCAACCACGCCCGGCAGACCTTCCGATTCCAGGCCGAGCTGGTTCACGCCGGTGAGTCCGACCGCGAGAAACACCGCGTCGTAACTGCGGCACAATTGCGCGAGCGACAGATCGCGGCCAAGCGCTACGCCGGCGCGCACCTCGATGCCGCCGATCGAGAGAATCCAGACGACTTCGCGCTGTGCGAAATCGTCGATGGTCTTGTACGCCGCAATGCCGAACTCATTGAGCCCGCCGAGCTTGGCATCGCGGCAGTGGATTGTGACCTCATGACCGAGACAGGCCAGGCGGTGGGCACAGGACAATGCCGCAGGCCCGCCGCCAACCACGGCAACGCGTTTGCCGGTGGGATCCGCGCGCTCGAACAACTGCGTCCCATTGGTGAAGACCGGATCGGTCGCGTAGCGCTGCAGCAGCCCGATGTCCACCGGCTTTTCTTCATGCGCGTTCCGTACGCAGGCCTGTTCGCACAGCACCTCGGTCGGGCAGACGCGCGCGCACATCCCGCCCATGATGTTCTCCGAGAGGATTGTGTGGGCGGCGCCTTCAATGTCGCCGCTGCGGATCGACTGGATGAAACGCGGAATGTCGATGCCGGTCGGACAGGCGGTGGTGCAAGGCGCCGCGTAACAGAAGTAGCAGCGATCGGCGGCGATCAGCGCTTCGGACTTCGAGAGCGGCGGATGCAGGTCGGAGAAATTCCGCTCGATCTCGGCGGCGGAGAGCCGGCCCGGGACCACGTCGGGTTGCGGGCGATCCATGGTCTCAGGACCGCGGACGCGGTACGGCGGAGGGCTTCGCCAGTTCGGTCTGCTTTCTTACCGCATCGTAATACGGTGCGAATGGCGGGCGATTCACGTAGCGGCCCGCGCCCCGCTCAACCCGCAACTCGCCATTCGCGTAAACGACCTTGCCTGCGCTGACCGTATGCGACGCCGAACCCATGACCGTCATGCCTTCGAAAATGTTGAAATCGATATTCTGGCGATGCGTCCTGGCGGAAATCGTCTTGCTGGCTTGTGGGTCCCAGATCACGAGATCTGCATCGGCGCCGACCGAGACGCTGCCCTTGCGCGGATAGATATTGAAGATCTGGGCGGCATTCGTCGAAGTGACCCGCACGAATTCATTCATGGTCAGGCGCCCGGTGCCGACGCCGTGGTGCCACAGCACTTCCATGCGATTTTCGATGCCGGCCGTGCCATTCGGGATCTTGCGGAAATCGTCCTTGCCTGCCGCCTTCTGCGGCGCGCAAAAGCAGCAATGGTCGGTCGCGGTGGTCTGCAGGTTGCCGGACTGCAGGCCGCGCCACAGCGCCGCCTGATGTTCCTTGCTGCGGAATGGCGGACTCATCACGTGCGCCGCGGCCCGCGTGAAATCCGCATCGCGATACACGGAATCGTCGATCAGCAGATGACCGGCCAGCACTTCCCCGAAAACCCGCTGCCCCTCATTGCGGGCGCGCGTGATCGCTTCGAGCGCCTGGCGGCATGAGACGTGCACGACGTAGAGCGGCACCCGCAGCACCTCCGCGATCCGGATCGCGCGATTGGCCGCCTCGCCCTCGACTTCCGGCGGCCGCGACAGCGGATGCCCTTCCGGTCCGGTGATGCCCTGGCGATAAATCTGGTCCTGCAACCGGTAGACGAGTTCGCCGTTCTCGGCGTGCACGGTGACGATCGCGCCGAGCGTGATGGCCTTCGAGAAGCTGTTAACGAGCGTCTCGTCGTCCGCCATGATGGCGCCCTTGTACGCCATGAAGTGCTTGAAGCTGTTGACGCCGCAATCGCGCACCAGCGTCTCCATGTCGGCAGCGACCGATTCGTCCCACCAGGTGATCGCGACATGAAACGAATAGTCGGCGACGGCCTTCTCAGCCCAGCCGCGCCATTCGCGGTAGGCCGCGAGAATATTCTGCTGCGGATTTGGAATGACGAAGTCGATGATCATCGTCGTGCCGCCGGCCAGTCCCGCCGCCGTGCCGCTGTAGAAATCGTCGCTCGCGACCGTGCCCATGAAGGGCAGTTGCATGTGGGTGTGCGGATCGATGCCGCCGGGCATTACGTACTGGCCGGCGGCGTCGACAATTTCGCAGCGCGGCGGGGCATCGAGGTCGGTGGCGACCTGGACAATATGGCCGTCATCACACAGCACGTCGGCACGACGCGTTTCCTCCGCCGTGACCACCGTTCCGCCGCGGATCAGCAGCGCCATGCTGACTACCTCCTCCGTTCCAGCAAATGATAGATCATTCCGCCAAGCAGCGACCCGGTGAACCAGCCGTAGTCGTAAAACCACCCGAGCCAGCCGGTCGTGATCGCAACCAGCGTCAATCCCACTGGAACGAAGAACGCCACGAATCCTGCCTTGTTCCAGGCCGGATATGGCCCGTCGTCCCGGTACAGGCCGGCCAGGTCCAGACGCTGCCGCCGGACCACGAAATAGTCCACGATCATGATGCCCGCGATCGGTCCGAGCAGGCTCGAGTAGCCGATCAGCCAGTTCGAATAAAGACTTTCGACACTGACCCCGGATTGCAGCCAGCCCATCTTCTTCAGCAACTCCCAACTCATCAGCAGGATGCCGATGAAACCGGTCAGCAGCACGCCCCTGGTCTGATTGATCAGTTTCGGTGCGACATTCTGGAAGTCATTGGTCGGCGAGACGATATTGGCCGCGGTATTGGTCGAAATCGTCGCGACGATGATCACGAACATCGATACGACCGTCCAGAACGGATTGTCGATCAGGCCGATCAGCGTGATCGGATCCGACACGGTTTCACCGACGAGTCCCGCTGATGCGGCCGTCATCAGCACGCCGAGGCCCGCGAACAGGAACATCGTCAGCGGCAAGCCGATGATCTGCCCGACGATCTGGCTGCGCTGCGATTTCGCGAAACGGCTGAAATCCGGAATGTTGAGCGACAGCGTCGCCCAGAAACCGACCATCGCAGTGAGCCCGCCGAAAAAATAGCCCCAGAACGATGCGCCTTCCGGACGGCTGGGAGGTTGCGCGAACAGTTCGGTCACCGAAGCCTGCGGCCAGGCCCACACGATCAGGCCGAAACCGACCGCCAGCAGCATCGGCGCCGCAAACACCTCGAGATGCTTGATGGATTCGGAGCCGCGGATCACGACCCAGACATTGGCAACCCAGAAGATCATGAAGCCGAGCACCTCACCCTTGCCCCCGAGCGCGGCCCAGGAATCGGACATTGCGGCGAGCATCAGGTGCACGGCGATGCCGCCGAACATCGTCTGGATTCCGAACCAGCCGCAGGCGACCAACGCGCGGATCAACGCCGGCACGTTGGAACCGATGATGCCGAAGGACGAACGCAACAGGACCGGGAACGGTATGCCGTACTTGGTGCCCGGAAAAGCATTGAGCGTCAACGGCACCAGGATGACGACATTGGCGAGCAGGATCGTGCACAGGGACTCGGTGATCGAAAGCCCGAAATAGGCCGTCAGCACGCCACCGAGCGTGTAGGTCGGCACGCAGATCGACATGCCGATCCAGAGTGCTGCGATGTGCCAGTGATTCCAGGTGCGCTGATACACCCTGGTCGGCGCGATGTCTGCGTTGTAGCGCGCGCTCGTAGTCACGTCGGTGCCGGCATCCAGCTCGACGAAGCCGTCGACTGCGACTTCGCGGCTCACCGTTCGGAGCTCGGGCATGGTCAGACCAGCGATCCGTAGCTCTCCGGGCGCCGGTCACGGAAGAACTGCCAGGTGTCGCGAACCTCGCGGATCATGTCGAGGTCGATCGTGTGGACCAGCAATTCATCCTTGTCGTAACTGGCCTGGGCCTCGATCTTGCCGCGCGGATTGACGATGTAGCTCGAACCGTAGAATTCGCCCATCTTCGCGGCCCAGGGCTCTTCCCTGCCGACGCGATTGATCGCGCCGATGAACACGCCGTTGGCGGCGGCGGAAGCAGGCTGCTCCAGCTCCCAGAGATATTTGCTGAGACCCGCGACCGTTGCCGAGGGATTGACGATGTACTCCGCGCCATTCAATGCCAGCGCGCGCCAGCCTTCCGGAAAGTGGCGGTCATAACAGATGTAAACGCCGAGCTTGACGTAGGCCGTGTCGAATACCGGATACCCAAGGTCGCCCGGCTTGAAAAAGAATTTCTCGTAGAAACCCGGATCGACCTGCGGGATGTGATTCTTGCGGTACTTGCCGAGAAACGCGCCATCGGCATCGATGACGGCGGCGGTATTGTAGTAAACGCCGGGCATCGCTTCTTCATAAAGCGACGCGACAATCACCATCTGGTGCTGGCGCGCGAACTCCTGCATCAGCCGGGTCGTGTGGCCGTCCGGAATGCGTTCCGCGGCCGCGTACCACTTGCGATCCTGGCCCGGGCAGAAGTACGGCTGGGTGAAGACTTCCTGGAAACACAGGACCTGCACGCCCTTGCTGGCTGCCTGTTCGATGTATGGAATGTGCGCCTCAATCATCAGATCGCGGATGCGATCCGGCGCCATCGAGGTGTCGCCCTTCAGGCCCATCTGGATCAGGCCACAGGTCAGCTTGCTCATGCCAGGCTCCCAGCTCTGCTTGCGCTCCGCCGGGAGTCTAAATCAACGCCGGATTGAGCGTCAGCTAGCGGCCCGGCTGATCGTCTGGTACTGCGCGGTGATCCAGTAATCGGCACGGAGCCGGCAGGGCTGCCGCGTCATGCCTGCCGCAGTACGCGTGCCGGAGCACTGGAGCGATCCCTCGGCCTGCGCAGCGGGCTTGCGCAGCAGCGGCGTGGCTACGCCATTGAGGTCAAAGCTGCCGTCGCAGTCCCCGTAGGGACAGGCAAATTCAAAATACGCCGGTGCGGATGGATACAGCGCATGGATCTGGGCGGCAGGTGTGGTACCCACCGCGACCTGAAACCGCAGCTGCAACCGGATCTGCTCGACGTCCGGAAATGCCTTGGCAATCGTGCCAGCCGCCGTGCGCCTGCGCAGCGACTGCTCTTTCTTCTGCTCGAGGAGCGACCGGGTGGTCCGGGACACAATGCGCATCGTCGTACCCTCGTGCAAAACCGGAATTCAAGGATGGCCCGGCCGGCAACCGGCCGGGCCCGCGGAATCAATAGCGATTACCGCCACCGCGGTTGCCGCCACCGCCACCACCGCCGCCGCCACTGCGCTCACGCGCCTGGGCTTCGTTCACCTTGAGGTCACGGCCCTCAAAGTTCTTGCCGTTCAGCGCCTGCATGGCCTTCGCTGCATCGGCATTCGACATCTCGATGAAGCCAAAGCCGCGGGGGCGGCCGGTTTCACGGTCGTTGATCAGGGCAAGCGACTCGATCGTGCCGTGCGGCGCAAACAATGCGCGGACGGATTCTTCGGTCGCGGAGAAGGGAAGATTTCCTACAAATAACTTGGTCACTATGAATTTACTCTCTAAATGGATTGCGACAAGCGGATATCCACCTGCCGGTTAGGCAATGCTTCGATATTGGCTGAACCTGGTCGGAGAGCGCGCCGAAGCGGCAGAACGGGCCAAGCGAGTCAGAACGAGGGATCACCAGACCGGGGCATTCTACCCGATTTCCGTGCCTTCCGCTCGACTTTGAATACGGCCGCCGACCCTGCCTCAGGGCGGTGAAAGATGGTGCCGGCGACGACGTTGCGCCTGATTTCGCCGCGCCTGAAGAGCCCGGCGCGTTGCGCTTCCAGCAGGGCGATCATCGCGCCAGTGTGGCTCAGCCGCACCTCACTTGTCAGTGCCACCGGCTACTCAGCAGCTAGTAGCATGTAGGCATGGTGCGCGTCACTCTCGCCTGCCTGCTCGCGGCGCTGCTTGCCGCATTGCAACCGCAGCCCGCCCGGGCGGCGGACATTCCGGTCGGCAAGGCCGAGATCAAGGTCGCCCTTGACCAGATCGAGTTGCCGGTCTTCACCTACCGCCCCTCGAACTGGTCGGGCGAACGGATGCTGATCGTGATGCACGGCGTGCTGCGCAACGCCGATGAGTATCGCGACCATGCCATCGGTATGGGGGATCGGTTCGGTGCGCTGATCGTGGCGCCGAAGTTCGACAGCGAACGCTTCCCGAACCGGCGTTACCAGCGCGGCGGAATCCAGCGCGAAGACAAGAGCGCGGCGCCGCCGGAAGAATGGACCTACACGCTGATCCCGAAACTCGCCGCGGCGATGCGCAACGCGACCGGCAAGCCTGATCTCCCGTACTCGATCATCGGCCACTCCGCCGGTGGCCAGTTCGTGATGCGCATGAGCGCGTTTCAGGACACCGGGGCGGAACGGCTGGTCGCTGCAAATTCGGGCAGTGCTTTGCTGCCGACTTTCGACATGGAGTTCGGCTACGGCTTCGGCGGCCTGCCGACCGACCTCGCCAACGAGCAGCGGCTGCGCAGTTACCTGGCCGCGCCGCTGACGATCTACCTCGGCACGGCTGACAACCAGCCCGACGAGGACCTCGACGTCAGCGACGAGGCGATGCTGCAAGGCTCTGGCCGCCACCAGCGCGGCCTGGCGTTGTACTGGAGCGGTCGTACCCTTGCCGCGACACGCGGCTGGCCGTTCTCATGGAGGCTCGTCGAAGCGCAAGGCGTCGGCCACGACCACGAGCAGATGTTCGACCATGCGAGTTGTGCGGTGGCGCTGTTCGGCGAACCAGCGCCACGCCAATTGTCAGAGTGAACGGGCGAACCCGAAAACGCATGACGCCCCTGATCCCGGGATTCGACGATGGACTCATGATTCTGGATGGCGGGCTGGCGACCGAGCTCGCGCGGCGCGGCCAGGATGTCACCGGCACGCTATGGTCCGCAGCGGTGCTGCAGACCGCTCCCGAAGTGATCGAACAGCTGCACTACGACTACTTCGCCGCCGGTGCACGCTGCGCCATCTCGGCGAGCTATCAGGCCAGCTACGAGGGTTTTGCGGAGCGTGGACTGGGTGCCGATGAAACCACTGCGTTGCTGCGCCGTTCCGTTACGTTGGCCCAATCCGCCCGCGCGCGCTATCGCCGCGATCATCCGGCAGATCGCCGCGAGTTATTTGTGGCCGCCTCGGTCGGGCCTTATGGCGCCATTTCACACGATGGCGCGGAATACCGCGGCGACTACGGACGCACCACAGAACAACTCATCGCGTTTCACGCCCGGCGGTTTGAAGTACTCGCGAGCTCGGGTGCGGATTTCCTCGCGTGCGAGACCCTACCGACGCTGGACGAAGCGCTCGCATTGGCCACGCTGCTTGCGCAGCATCCCGAGGCGCGCGCCTGGATCAGCTTCACATCCCCCGACGGTATCCACACCGCTCATGGCGAACTCCTGACCGAATGCGCACAGCAACTGGATCGCGTTGCCAATGTGATTGCGATCGGAGTGAACTGCGTGCGACCCGAGGTAGTGGCCGAAGCCATTCGCGCGCTCCGGGCCGGCACGGGGAAAGCCATCGTGGTGTACCCGAATTCGGGTGAGCAATGGGACGCGCAGACCCGCTCCTGGCGTGGTTCGTGGCATCACGGCAGCCTGGCTGCCCTCGCGCCGCAGTGGATTAGCGCCGGCGCCTTCATGATCGGGGGGTGTTGCCGAATCGGACCGCGGGAGATCGCTGCACTGGATAAGGCTCTTTCATAAGCGGAACGGTGCAGGCCGTGACTCAGGCCCGCCTAGCGGCGACCGTGCCCGAGGACTACACTATCGAACTGCTGGGGATGTCCCGGGTTCCGCCCGGGTGTTGTTTATGTGCAACGGGAAGGTGTCAGGCTATGAAGACTTTATTCTCGGTGGCGTTGGTTACTGTCGCGGTCTTGGGTATGAGCGCAGCAGTGGCCCAGGAAGAGGCCACGCTCGACGAAATCGTTGTCACCGCTTCCAAGCGTGAGCAGACGCTCAACGACATTCCAGCCGCGGTCAGCGTCACCTCGGCCGAGACCATCGAGAGAGCGCACATCACCGATATCCTGGACCTGCACAGCGCCGTGCCATCGCTGCGCACTTCGCAACTGCAAACCTCGACCCAAACCAATTTCATCATCCGCGGATTCGGCAACGGCGCCAACAACCCGGGCATCGAATCCTCGGTCGGCGTGTTCATCGACGGCGTGTACCGTTCGCGATCGGCATCCCAGATCGGCGACCTCGTTGACGTCGAGCGCATCGAGGTGTTGCGTGGCCCGCAGAGCACGCTGTTTGGACAGAACGCTTCGGTAGGCGTCATCAGTGTGATCACAAAGAAGCCATCGTTCACCACCACCGGGCTGCTCGAGGTCGGCTTTGGCAATTACAACTCGCGGCAGATTCGTGCCGGAATCTCGGGTCCACTCGGTGAGCGCGTCGCGGTCAGCCTGTCCGGCAACTACAACGAGCGCGACGGCTACTTCAAGAACCTGACCAACGGCCACGACCTCAACGACCGCGATCGCTGGGACCTGCGTGGGCAGGTACTCTTCGATGCAACCGATGAGCTGAGCTTCCGCCTGATCGCCGACACGAGCGAGATTACCGAGAAGTGCTGTGGCGTTTCGAACCTGCAGAATGGTCCCACGGGCGCACTCATCACTGCGGTCGGTGGTCAGATTTACACGGGCAGCCCGTTCGACCGGCGCGGCTACTTCAACAAGGACCCGTACAACGGCGTCGACAATGA
>JANNTO010000098.1:0-7626 GCA_031403675.1 Gammaproteobacteria bacterium
GAAGCTCTCGATCTTCCTCGGCTTCCTGATCCCGAAGCTCCCGGCGCCGCAGGAGGACGACCTCTCGAAGGGAATCCTCGAGCTGATCGACATGGACAGCTACCGTGTCGAGAAACGGGCTTCAATGAAGATCCAGCTGCCCGACACGGACGCCGAGATCGAGCCCGTTCCAACGAGCGGCGGTGGCCACAAGCCGGAACCCGAGCTGGACCGCCTCTCGAACATCCTGAAGATTTTCAACGACCAGTTCGGGAGCATCCCCTGGACCGACGCCGACCGAGTCCACCACATGATCACGATGGAAATCCCGGCCAAGGTCGCCGCCGACGTCGCCTACCAGAACGCCACGAAGAACTCCGACCGGCAGAACGCGAAGATCGAGCACGACAAGGCCCTCGGCAGGGTCATGACGGCCCTCCTGAAGGACGACACCCAGCTCTTCAAGCAATTCAGCGACAACGATTCGTTCCGGCGCTGGCTGACGGACACGGTGTTCGGGCTGACGTACGCGCCGGACAGGCCGGAGGCCGGGCCGCCGCCCTGAGAAAGCCGGCCGGCCCGGCGCCCGTCCAGGACTTCTACTCTGTTCCGGGGTCGCTCCGCGGCCGCCCCCGCCGCCGGGCCCTGACCGCCTCCCGCAGGAGGTACTCGATCTGGCCGTTCACGCTCCGGAACTCGTCCGGCGCCCACTTCTCGAGCTCGGCGAAGAGGGCGGGGTCGATCCGGAGCAGGAACGCTTTTCGAGGCTCCACGGGGCGGCCCGGTCCGGCGGCAGGTGGATTCGCCATAGGCGGTCTCAGCCGTAAAGCGTGCCGGCGTTGACCACCGGGTGGACCTCGGACTCGCCGCAGAGAACGACCATGAGGTCACTCACCATGGCGGCCTTCCGGTCGTCGTCCATGATGAGGACGTTCTTCTCCGACAGCTCCTTGAGGGCCATCTCGACCATGCTGACGGCGCCGTGAACGATCTTCTGGCGCGCGGCGATCACCGCCTCCGCCTGCTGTCGGCGCAGCATTGCCTGCGCGATCTCTGGCGCGTAGGCGAGGTGCGTGAGCCGCGCTTCTTCCACCATCACGCCGGCCTTCGCGAACCGCTCGTGCAGCTCGCCGCGCAGAGCATTCGATACCTCGTCGACGTGGCTACGCAAGGTGATCTCATCCTCTTCACCCTGATCGTAGGCATAGAGGCTGGCGATGTGGCGCAACGCCGACTCGCTCTGGGTCTCGACATAGTGCTCGTAATCATCGACATCGAACATCGCCTGCGCGGTGTCCTGCACTCGCCAGATGACGACCGCGGCGATCTCGATCGGGTTGCCGCGCTTGTCGTTCACCTTGAGCTGCCCGCCGTTCAGCGTGCGGGCGCGCAGCGAAATCTTGTTGCGGGTAAGCCCCCGCCGCCCGGAAGCCGCGACCGCCGCCTTGAATGCTGCCCCCTTCGGGTTTCCTTCCGTCACCGTGGCGGGTGCGGCCGCGCCGCTCTTTCCGTTTGAGTAGAAGGGGTTGCCCCAGTGGAATCCGCTCTCGCGCACGGTTCCGCGGTAATCGCCGAACAGCAAGAGCACCCGTGCCTCATTCGGCTGAATTGTGAAGAATCCGCAGAGGAAAATGATCCACGCGGGGATCCCCAGCAAACCGACCGCGAGTGGCAGGAGCAGCGGGTGCCCTACCGATGGAACGCCTGCCGTGAAGGAGAAAATCAGCAGGTAGATGTCCCCGACGAGGAGCAGTAGTGCCAGCACCAGGAAGACCCAGCCATTCCGGACCTGGGCAGCCTGCTCGCGATTGACGGTGGTGGTAGCGGTGTTTTTCATGGGTCGCTGGTCCTGCGGCACGGGCCGCCAGTTGATATATTAAAGATATCATAATGAAATATCGGAAATGGTCAAGAACAACAAGTTCAGGCCCAGGCGGCCGATGCGCAGCTAGCACCGGCAGTATTCGAGGTCGAAGACACTGTGGCCGAGGCGCCGGCCGCGCAGCTCGAAGCGCGTCTGAAAAAGGGGACGTTTCCCTTTTCCTGCGAGGAAAAAGGAAATGTCCCCTCTTTCTTTTCCCGCGGCGCTGGCAAGCCGCGGCTCGGCGTTCAGTACTTCGAGCATCCACTGTGCGTACGGCTCCCAGTCCGTCGCCAGGCGGAACCCGCCGCCGGGCTTCAGGCGGCTCGCAACCAGTGCCACGAACGCCGGCTGCACGATACGCCGCTTGTGGTGGCGTTTCTTCGGCCAGGGATCCGGAAAGTAGAGCAACACCTCGTCGAGCGAAGCGGACGCAATCTGCGACTGCAGCACCTCGACCGCATCGTGCGCGATCAGCCGGATATTCGTGAGGCCACGCGATTCGATCCCGAGCAGGCAATGGCCGATGCCCGGCGGATGAACCTCGACACCGATGAAATCCGTTTGCGGCGACTGCGTCGCTAGCTCGAGCAGCAAGCCGCCGTCGCCGAAGCCGATCTCGAGCACCCGTGGCGCAAAGCGGCCGAAGACGGCATCGAAATCGAGCAGCTCTGGCTTGAATGCCAGCCCCCAGCGCGGCAGCAGTTCGTCGAGCGCGCGCCGCTGCGCGTGTGTGATGCGTCCGGCGCGCAGCACGTAGCTGCGGATCGGCTGGCGCACACGTTCATCGCCGTTTGCGATTGCGGTCATGCGCCGCCGGCGACGATCAGGTCGGCAGTGAGTCCGGCGATGTTCTTGCAGCCGGTCAGCGCGAGCGTGCGATCGAGTTCATCGGCCAGGATCGCGATTGCATGCGTCACACCCAAGGCGCCGCCCGCAGCCAGCCCGTAAACCGGTGCCCGGCCGAGGATCACGCCTTCGGCACCAAGCGCGACCGCCTTGGCGATGTCGCTGCCACGGCGCACGCCGCCGTCGACGAGGATCGACGCGCGTCCGCCAATCGCGCGCACCACTTCCGGCAAGGCCTCGATGCCGCTGATCGCGCCGTCGAGCTGCCGCCCGCCGTGATTCGACAATACCAGGCCATCCACGCCCGCTGCGACGGCGCGTTCGGCATCGTCGGCGCGCAGCACGCCCTTCAGCAGCAGCTTGTGCGGCCAGAGGTCGCGGAAGCGTCGGATGTCGTCCCAGCAGAACGACGGATCGAACATGCCGTGACCGACGAATGAATTCACATCCTGGTCGGCACGCAATTCCCGCTCGACATTCACGAAACGCGGTCGCCGAGTCGCGACCGTCGCGAGCCAGCGCGGGTGCATCAGCATGTCAGCCTTCGTTGCGAGCGTGAACTTCTGCTGCGGCAGCAGGCCGGTGCGCAGGTCGCGCTCGCGCTTTCCCGCCACCGGGAAATCGCTGGTCAGGATCACGCACTCGAAGCCGGCAGCGCTTGCGCGGCCGATGATCGCATCGGTGATGCGCCGTTCCTTGAACACGTAGGCCTGCAGCCACAATCGCCCCGGAGCCTTGCGTGCGAGGTCCTCGACCAGGTTCATCGAAACTGTGGACATCGCGAATGGCACGCCGGCAGCGGACGCGGCGCGCGCAAGCTCCAGGTCGCCGTCGCGCCATGACAGCCCGTTCAGACCGGTCGGGCCGACCACGATCGGGAGCGCGGACGGCACGCCGAGCAGTCGGGTCGAACTGTCGCGCACGGAAACATCGACGAGGGTTCGCGGCCGGAAGCGCAGACGGGTAAATGCAGCGCGATTGCCGCGCAGCGTGAGTTCATCTTCTGCGCCGCCGTCCACGTAAGTGAATACGAAGCGCGGCAGGCGCCGCTGCGCAATCTCGCGCAGGTCATCGATATTGATTGCATCCTGGTAGCGCATGTCGTTTCCCTAGACTGTTTGTCCCGCGATGCGCCCGGTCAGCAGGCAGCCGCCGAGGAAGGTACCTTCCAGCCCGCGCTTGCCATTCATCCCGCCGCCGCCGAAACCGGCAGCTTCGCCGACCGCGTACAGGCCGTCGATCGGCCGGCCGTCATCACCGAGTGCGCGGCATTGCAAGTCGGTCTGGATGCCGCCCATGCTCTTGCGGCTGATCACAAATTCGCGGATCGCCATCAATGGTCCGGCGGCACGGTCGAGGATCGGCTGGAACGCGCAGGTCCTGATCCGGTCGCCGGGCCAGCGCCGCGCCAGGGCGATGCGATGCAGCTGTTCGTCATTGTGGAAGCGCGGGCCACGCTCGATCGCCGCATCGTAGCGCGCAACCGCGCCCTCGACGGTCGCGAGATCGACGACCTCATCGCCGTTCGCTGCATTCATGCGACGGACGAGTTCGGGCAACGTGTCGGCCTGCACGACATCCTCGCTGTTGCGCGTCAGCTGGTGGTACAACCAGCGATTGCCGAACAGCAGGTCGAGTGCAAACCGCAGCCGCCGCCGGTCGCGGATTGCGGGATTGAACTCGGCACCGGACACGGCGAGTTCACGCAATGCAATGCGCCGGTTCAACAGTTGCCAGCTGTAGCCGCCGGGCTGCTGGCAGATACGGGCGACGAGTTCGTGCGTGTCGAAACCTGCAACCAGCGGCATTGGCCCGATTCGCTCGCCGCGCGCGTTGAGCCAGAGCGCGGATTTCGGTGGTATCAGCGACAGCCCATGACCGGGCTTGCGCGGGCGCCAGTGCCGGATGCCGGCCGCGTAATTCCACTGCCAGTCCAGGTGAGTCACGTTGGCGCCGACCGCTCTGGCAGCATCGTGCAGCGTGCCATCCGCGAATCGGTGCGATCCGTTCAGGATGACCGGCGGCGGCCGACCCCAGTCCGCATGCCAGTTCTGGCGCACGCGGTCCATGTCGCCATTGATGCCGCCCGCGGCGATGACGACCGATTCGGCCGCGACCTCGAATGGCCGCCCATCGGGTTCGGTGATTCCGTTCAGGCCGGTGACGGCGCCATTCTGTGTCACCAGCGAGTCCACCCGATGACCGAAGCGCAGTTCGAGGCGCGCGCGGCGCGGATGAGCCATCAGGACACCAATCAATGTCTCTGCAAGTGCACGACCCGTGCCCCAAAGCACGTGGAAACGCGGCACCGAGTTGCCCGGCCGGTACAGGCCGCGCTCCACCCACATCGGCATCGGCAGGAAGCGCAGGCCATGGCCCAGCAGCCATGCAAAGACATCCGGGACACAGCGTTCGACATAGCGGCGGGCCCATGCGCGCGGCCAGTGATGCTCGGTCGAGAGCTCGCCGAAGGAAATCCAGTCTTCAAAGCCAAGCTCGGCACTGTCGTGGATGCGGTAGCGCCGCTGCATCGGCGTGCCGGCAAACCAGAGACCGCCGAATGCTTCCCGCGCCAGGCCGCCGAGGTTTTCCTCGACATCGCGGTCCAGCAGCAGGACGCGCCGGTCGCGGGACAGCGCCTCGAGCGCCGTGACGATGCCCGCGAGGCCGGCACCGACGATTGCGACATCCGCCGAATGCCGGTCGGGAATCATGCCGCTGAATGTACACGCGCCGGAACAGCGGCGTATATTGGGGGTGAATCGTGCAGGCCGCGGCCGGCCCCCCAGGCTCCCGCAAGGGAGTGCCGCCGTGATACGGAAAGTGAGTGCGTGATCCGATCTCTGGAGGGATTATGAAATCGTATGCAGGTGTGCTGCGCTTCGTCGCGGCATTGTTGATCGGTTCTGCCATTGTGACCGGTGCGCTGGCGCAGGGCATCCTGGGGACCAAGAAAGGCAAGGGCGGATCGGAAGTGCAGGGCGCCGCCGGCACCCAGGGCGCGCAGGGCGCGGCATCGGACCTCGAGAAATGCGACAAGCCCATGGGCGCCGTCGCGGTCGTCGAGCCGCAGGACTACGTAATGGCCGCGCTGTCGCGCTACAACCTGCAGTCGCCGGTCAGCCTGATCCGCATGATGATCCAGCAGTCGAACTGCTTCATCGTCGTCGAACGCGGTCAGGGCATGCAGAACATGATGCAGGAGCGGGCACTCGCCGGCGGCGGCGAAATGCGCGGCGGATCCAATATCGGCGGCGGCCAGATGGTCGCGGCGGATTTCATCCTGACGCCGGCGGTCGTGTTTTCCGAAAGCAATGCCGGCGGCATCGGCGGCGCGCTCGGTGGGCTCTTTGGCGGCAAAGCCGCAGCGCTCGGCGCGATCGCCGGCGGGCTGAAGTTCAAGGAAGCGCAGACCAGCATGCTGGTCGCCGATGCGCGCTCGGGCGTGCAGGTCGCGGCGGCTGAAGGCAGTTCGAAGAAAGCGGATCTCGGACTCGGTGCAGCCGTTTTCAGCGGCGGAGCCGGGGGCGGCATTGGCGGCTACGGCAATACGAATGAGGGCAAGATCATCGCCGCGAGTTTTGCGGACAACTACAACAACGTCGTGCGCGTGATCCGCAACGACCCGACCCTGCAGCGCGATGTCGGCACACTCGCGCAGGAGGCCGCGGCCGGCGGTTCGACCAAGGCTGGAGCCGTCTACAATGAAGGCGACGTCCTTTATCCCAAGATCGCCGGCGTGAAGGTCATGGGCAGCGCGGCCGATGCGGGGAAGACGATCGCAACGCTCGCCAAGGGCGACGAGATGATCTACATGGGCGCGGAAGAGAACGGCTACCTGAAGGTCGAGTCCGGCAAGGGCGGCGGCTGGGTCAAGAAAATACTGGTCTCGAAATGATGCCGCCCTGAGCGGTGAACCGTCAGCGGACACCGCTGTATCGCTATGGCGCGCCGCGCTACTGGTTGATCTGGATCGCGCTCGGGCTGCTTCGCGCGCTTGTGCTGTTTCCGTATCGCGTGCAACTCGCGCTCGGTCGTCGCATCGGCCGAACCGCAATGACGCTCATGGGTGGCCGGCGGCACAATGCGAGCCGCAACATCGCGATCTGCATGCCGCATCTGGACGATGCGGCGCGGGCCGCACTGGTACGTGAACACTTCGAGTCGCTCGGCATCGCGCTGTTCGAAACCGCGATGGCATGGTGGAAGCCGCTCGAGGCCCTGTATCGCATGCTGCAGATCGACGGGGCCGGACACCTGGAGGCGGCACGCCGGCATGGGAAAGGCGTGCTGCTGCTGCCGACCCATTGCACGACGATGGAACTCGGGGGCGCATTGCTGCATCGCGTCGCGGTGCCGGACATCGTGTACCAGCGCTTCAGTAATTCGTTGATCGAAGAGCTGATGTGTCGCTATCGCGGCCGCGGTGGCGCGCGACTGATCGAGAACACGCGACCACTCGCGGTGATCCGGACGCTGCAACGGAACGGAATCGTCTGGTATCCGCCGGACCAGACCTACCCGCCGAAGAATCGCGTACTCGCACCGTTCTTCGGCATTCCTGCGATGACCAACACCACGCCCATGCGGATCGTGCGATTGACCGGTGCGAGAGTCCTGCCGTACTTTGTGGTACGAGCCGCAGACGGCTCCGGTTACCGCGCGACGATCGGCCCGGCACTGGATGGGTTTGCGGCCGGTGATACGGTTCAGGACGCGACGCGGCTGAACCGGTTCGCCGAGCAACAAGTCAACATGGCGCCGGCGCAGTATCTGTGGATCCACCGCCGGTTCCGCGCATCCGGCCCCGGTGGCATGGACTTCTATGCGGGGTAGACAATGCCTAGAATCGCATCATCCGGCGGGTGTAGTTCAATGGTAGAACTGCAGCTTCCCAAGCTGCTAACGTGGGTTCGATTCCCATCACCCGCTCCAGT
>JANNTO010000099.1:0-2835 GCA_031403675.1 Gammaproteobacteria bacterium
CACCTGGCCTTCGGTGATCGCGACCTTCTCACCGACCTTGAAGTTTTCGGTGCCGGGCGCATCGCCGCCGGACAGCGTGCGCTCCATGTCGTCGAGGAAATTTTTGTAGCCACGCGCGAGATTCTGGCCACGCTCGGCAACCGTCTGCTGCAACACTTCGGGGTTGGTCAACGGGCTGTTGGCCGGGGAAAGCGATTCGGCTGCCTGGCGCGCGGCGAACTCGACCAGCTGTGCGTTTCGCGGTTCGACGCCCTCGACACTGCGGGCGGATTGCTCGAGCAGTGCCATGCCATTCTGGAATGCCTGCGCGTAGACATTGAATGGGTATTGCTGCCAGGCGGGACTCGAAAAACGACGATCGCCATTGTCGGTCGGGGCCAGCGGCTTGCCCTGGGCGGCCTCGGCATTGAAGCGCCAGAGGTCCATCGCCTGTTTCATCGCCGTCTGCTGCAGTTCCAGCTGCTTTTCGGGCGACTTGGCGAGGTTCAGCCACCAGTCCCAGAATGCCGTGCCGTAGTCCTGTGGCGCGATGCCACCGGTCATCTTCGCGAGCATGGCGCGGAATTCGCGGTCGACGACGTCGATCTTGTCCATCAGGGCAATTATAAAGTGTCGCGCAGCGCGACGGCGGGATCTCCGAGGCGGGCCGCATCCGGACGCACCCGTTCGGCTATCAGCTTGCGCGCGGCCATGAAGTCCTTGACGTGATTCACGGCGTCGAGCGCGATCAGCTCCCCGTTGCGCAAATAGCAGCAACTGAAGGCGCGGGAATCCGGGTCGCCGCGCAGCACCACGTTGTCATAATGCTGGCTGAGCCCGACGATCTGCAGCTTCAATTCGTACTGATCGGACCAGAACCACGGCACCTTGTCATGCACCGTGGTCTTTCCGCAAATGTTCGCGGCCGCGGTCTTGGCTTGCTCGAAAGCGTTATCCACGGATTCGAGCCGGATGCGCCGGCCGTAGCGCGGGCTCGGATGGCTGCAGCAGTCGCCGATTGCATAGATGTTTGGCTCACTGGTGCGACAGTGTTCGTCGACAGCGATGCCATCGTCGCAATGAATGCCCGCCGCGGCGGCGAGATCCGTGTTCGGCACCAGGCCAATGCCGACGATCGCAAGAGCCGCGGGCACTTGAGTGCCGTCGGTGCATTCGACTGCCGTGAGATTGTCATTTCCGAGAAACGCACTGACCCGCTTGCCGGTCAGCACCGTGACGCCATGTGACACGTGCTCCTTATGATAGAAGCGGCTCATCTCCGGCGCGACCACGCGGCTCATCACGCGATCCATCATCTCGATGACGGTGACTTAGATGCCGAGCTTGCGGAATGAAGCGGCGCATTCGAGCCCGATGTAACCCGCGCCGACGATCGCGGCGCGCATGCCGGGCACGATCCGCGCGCGGATCGCGTTGACGTCTTCCAGGGTGCGTAATACGTGCACGCCGGCGAGGTTTGCACCCGGCACCGGCAACAGCCGCGCATGACCGCCGACTGCGAGCACGAGCTTGTCGTAGCCGAGCGTGGCGCCGTCGGCGAGCCGGAGGCTGCGCGCGGCGGCGTCGATCGCGACGGCCGGATTGCCGAGCATCAGCTCGCAATGAATGGTTTCGTAATACTGTGCGTGCCGGATCGGCAGGCGATCCAGCTCCAATTCGCCGGCGAGAAACTTTTTCGAGAGCGGCGGGCGCTGATAGGGCAGCTCCGGTTCACCCGCAACCAACACCATGCGGCCGCCAAAACCGTCGCGCCGCAGGCTGTCGACGACCTGCGCCGCCGCATGGCCGCCCCCGACGACGACGATCGTGTCCTGCATGCCGAAGCACCCCCGAAGATCTGCGCCACTTTATACTGACGCGCCGCGCTGCGGCAGGGAGTGGGGATGACGGTCATTGGCAGCCGGACGATGGCGCAGAACACCGGGCTGGTGCTCGGCATCGCGGTATTCGCCGCAACACTTCTGACCGAGCCACCCGCGAGTCTCTCGCCCGGCGCC
Organism: Gammaproteobacteria bacterium; assembly: GCA_031403675.1. GTDB lineage: Bacteria > Pseudomonadota > Gammaproteobacteria > Steroidobacterales > Steroidobacteraceae > SCUD01. The sequence goes on from JANNTO010000099.1 coordinate 1,998, forward strand.
TGGCAGGTGGCCGGCACGATGGCGTTGATGGCGATCTGGTGGGCCACCGAAGCGCTGCCATTCGCGGCAACCGCACTGGTGCCCTTGGCAGTGCTGCCGCCATTGGGCGCCGCATCGGCCGCGAGTCTTGCTGCCGGCTATGGCAACACGACGCTCTACCTGATCCTCGGCGGCTTCCTGCTTGCGCTCGCGATGGAACGTTGCAACCTGCACCGTCGCATCGCCTATGCGATCGTCGCCCGCGCTGGCGGGCATCCGCAGGGTCTCGTGCTCGGCATGATGTGCGCCACTGGCTTCGTCAGCCTGTGGGTGCAGAACACCTCGACCACGCTGATGATGCTGCCGGTTGCGATGTCGGTCGCGGTCATCGTTGCGCCGGATCCGGAAACCCAGGATCGCGATGCGCAGAACTTCGCGCGCGCGATCATCCTCTGCGTCGCTTATGCCGCAACCATTGGCGGGCTCGGCACGCTGGTCGGTACGGCGACCAATGCGCTGGTGGCCGGCTTCATGCAGCAGAACTACGGCGAGACCATCAGCTTCGCGCAGTGGCTCGCGTTCGGGATCCCGACCGTGCTGCTCTTGATGCCCGTGGCCTGGCTGGTGCTGGTGAAGATCGTCTTTCCGTTCCGGCTCGGGTCGCAGGCGACGGCGCGCGACCGGCTGATTGCGGCGCGTATCGCACTCGGGCCGATGTCGCCCGCGGAGCGGCGCGTGACGGTCGTCTTCGTACTGACGGCCGCGGCCTGGATCACGGGACCGCTCTTGCGCAAACTCCCAGGGCTCGCGGAATTCAACGACACGACCATCGCGCTGCTCGCGGGCCTGGTGCTGTTCG
>JANNTO010000100.1:0-5532 GCA_031403675.1 Gammaproteobacteria bacterium
CGATACACATCGCTCCTCGCTCCTTGCCAGCGACGATAGTCGCCTCGGTCGCGCCCATGTGCGGCTAGATCCGAGGATCCTTGGCTGGGGTGGAAGGATTCGAACCTTCGTATGACGGGATCAAAACCCGTTGCCTTACCACTTGGCGACACCCCAATATCAAACTTCCCCGCCAATGCGGGACGACCGCTCCGCCGCCAGGCGTTCCTGCAATGGCGACCGGTTGAGCCCGCAGGCGACAAAACCGCTCCACTGTGCCGGCAGGTCCGCGAGTACCTTCTCGGCCGCGCCACGCGCGGCAAACTCCGCGAACACGCAACTGCCGGTGCCGGTCAGGCGCGCGTTGCCGCGCGCCGCGAGCCAGCCCAGGGCCCTCGCGACTTCGGGGTAGCGCCCGGAGACGACCGGCTCGCAATCGTTGTGCCCGCCTGCCTGCAGGAAACCGCGAATTGTCGTCTTGGGAGAATTCCTTGTCAATTCAATTGCATGAAACACGTCTGCGGTGCGGACCCCGACGCCTGGATGAACGATCGCGAAGTACCGCCCGGGCAGTTCCACAGGCGTCAGCCGCTCGCCCACCCCCTCGCCCCAGGCGCTAAGTCCATGAATGAACAGCGGCACGTCAGCGCCGAGCACCAGCCCCAAACTCGCCAGCCGCGACGCCTCAAATCCAACACGCCAAATTTCATTGAGAGCGACGAGGGTGGTCGCCGCGTCCGAGCTGCCCCCGCCGAGGCCACCCTGGATCGGTATCTGTTTGGCGAGCCGGATCCGGACGCCCTGCTGCACGCCGCCCTCGGCCTGCAGCAGGCGCGCCGCGCGCAGGCACAGATCATCCGACTCCGGCACCGCTGCCGGACCCTCGACCCGGCGGATCCCGCGGCCTTCGCATACTTCAAAGGACAGGCTGTCGCAAAGATCAAGCAGCTGATACATGGTTTGAATGTCGTGATAGCCGTCCGGGCGGCGACCGACGACATGCAGGAACAGATTGAGCTTGGCCGGTGCCGGCCATGGAACCGCCTTCATCGTTCGAGGCGCCATTCCGACACGACCACGCGCAGGCGCAGACCGTCGGTCGTCATTTCCATGCGTGCCGGCAGCACAATTTCCTCCGCGTCCCGGTAGCTGCTGTAAGCCACCTGCCAGCCGGATTGATCGAGACGCAGCAACCGCCGGTCCGGGCCGACCGTTTCCTGGTGCGGGGCACCGGGCGCCGGCACGCCGACCAGCCAAAAGCGTAACTCCGCGATCGGCAGTGTCGTGCCAATGTTCGAGGCGATCAGGCGTTGCGCGTCCTCGCCGTCGACCGTTTCGCCCCGACCGTCGGTAACGGAGAACGCCTCGCCGTCCATCTGAATTGAAATTGCCCGCCCACCCATCGGCCCGCGCAATTCGATTGCGGCCATTGCGCCGTCCTGACGCCAGCTCAGCCCACCGGAGAAACCCTCCGTTCCGGCCGCGACCGCCATGCGTCCGTTCAGGGACCAGTGCTCGAGCGATTGCAGTGCCGAGCGGCGCGCTGGCCAGTCGTCCACTCCGCCGGGTTCCGGCAGCGTTGCGCAACCGGTGGCCAGCAGGGCGACGGCGCAGGCCGCCAGGCGCATGTTCACCGCGGGTGGCGCTCGATCGCGCGCTGGAGCGGCCGGCTGTCGGGATTCGCTGCCAGCGCCTCGTCCCAGATCCGTCGCGCTTCTTCGACGCGTCCCATCAACCACAGGGTTTCACCAAGATGTGCGGCAACTTCTGCATCCTGTGAACGATTCCAGGCAGTTTCGAGCCAGCCCCTGCCCTCATCAAGCCGCCCCATCCGCACCAGCGCCCACCCCATCGAATCCTGAATCGCATAGCTGTCCGGCTTCGACTCGAGCGCGCGTGCAATCAGGCGCTGGCCCTCCTCGATTGACCGGGTGCGATCCACCAACGTATAGCCAAGCGCATTCTGGAGTTCGGGGTCGTGCGGTCGCCGCGCTGCGACCGCGCGCATGTCAGCGATCGCCTCCGGTACACGGTCGAGTCGCTCCAGCAGGTAGCCGCGCGCCAGCAGCAGGTTATCGTCCGGCATGCGGGTCAGCGCGCGATCGATCAATGCGATCGCCTGATCGCCCCGGCCCTCTTCGACCAGCAAAGCTGCGACCCCCGAGACCACCTCGCGGGTTTCCGCCGGTGAGGCCGCGAGAAAATCATCGAGCAGCAACTCGGCGCGCTCGACTTCGCCCTGGCTGCGCCACAGCCGGAATGCACGCAGCTGCGCGGTCACGGCCCGCGACCCGGTCGCGATGCGCTGGTACTGGCGCGCCGCACTTGCAGATTCGCCGCGCTCCTCGGCGATGCGCGCCAGGTTCCACTGCAGGGCTTCCGCCTGTTGCGGGTCGCGCGACGCCTCGCCGAGCAGACGTGCCGCATCTTCGAAACGGCGCTCGTCGAGCGCAATCGCTGACAGCCCGGCGAGTGCGTCGCTGGCCAGGGTTCCACCCGACCCCCGAAGCTCCGCGAACACCGCGGCCGCCTCCTTGCGCCGCTGGTCGCCGAACAGCAGCCAGGCATGACTGATCCGGGAATAGGGATCGCCGTCAGTGGCAAGTTCGGCGGAGCGTTGCAGTGCCTCGTCGGTGCGACCGAGCGTGATCAGTGCGCGTACCTGCGCGAGTTCTGCCAGGCGCCAGTCCTTGCGCAGCTCGATCGCGCGTTCCGCAGCCGCCAGCGCCTTGCCGCCGTTTTCGGCGCGCTCCCAGAGGACGCTCGCGGCGTAGTGCGCTTCGGCGAGTTCGGGATCCGTAGCGGCAAGCTCTGCCATGACCCGGGCCGCGCCGGTGGTATTTCCTTCCTCGGCCAGGATGCCGAGCAGCACCAGGTACCCGCGCGCGCGGTCCTGGTAGGAGGTATTCAGCAATTGGGCGAACTGGGCGGCGGCGGCCTGGTCGTCGTAGAGCCGCAACAGGCTGGTCGCGAGGTAGCGCCGCGCCACTTCGCTCTCCGGCATCAGTTCCAGCCAGCGCTTCGCTGCGGTGACTGCCGGATCGAGCTGGTAATTCTCGTATGCGGTGCGCGTTGCGCGCTCGGCCAGTGCCGGATCATCGCTCGATCGGCTCGCACAGCCATATAGCCATGCGGTCCGGGGCCAGTCGGCGCGCGCGAGGGCCCGTTCCGCGCCGAACGCGAGTTCCCAGGTGTCGCCCGCGGGGCAGCGAGCGCCGACCGCGCCTGCTGGTGCGGCACCGGCCAGCCACAGAATCGCGGCAAGACAACGCGTCCAGACGGACATCACATCACTATATCCCAGCGCTTGTGCTGCCGTGATCGTTACCGGACAATTCGGCGGGTTCTCGCTGCCGGCTTATCATGTCGCTCGTCGTTCTCGGACTGAATCACCGGACCGCGCCGATCGAGGTCCGTGAACGCATCGTGTTCGATGCGGAACGCCTGCCGCAGGCGCTGGCGTCATTGCGTGCGCTGCCGGGATGGCAGGAAGCGCTGATCGTTTCGACCTGCAATCGCACCGAGATCTACTTTGTCGGTCAGGACAGCGACGGGCAGCTCGCGGGCTGGCTCGCATCGTCAGCGGCCGGTGGTTGCTCGCTCGCCGACTGCCTGTATCGCATTGAAGGGAACGATGCGGTCCGGCACGTGTTCGCGGTCGCTGCCGGTCTCGATTCGCTGATTCTCGGTGAACCGCAGATTCTCGGGCAGCTGAAAGACGCCTATCGCGCGGCACAGCAGGCCGGCACCGCCGGCCAGTTGCTGAACCGGCTGTTCCAGACCACGTTTTCCGTAGCCAAGCGCGTGCGCAGCGAAACCGGCATCGGCGCGAGCGCGGTATCGGTTGCATCCGCCGGCATCCAGCTCGCGCGCCGCATCTTCACCGACTTCGAGCGTCTCACAGCGTTGCTGGTCGGCGCCGGCGACATGATCGAGCTCGCGGCGCGGCACCTGCATTCCCAGCGCATCGGCCGCATGATCATCGCAAATCGCAGTCTCAACCGCGCGCAGCGCATTGCTGAAGGATTGCAGGCGTCCGCGATCCTGCTTGATTCGATCGGATCCCACCTGGCGCATGCCGACCTGGTCATCTGCTCGACGGCCCGGCCCGGCCATGTGATCGCCCTCGAAGCGGTGCAGGCGGCACTCAGTGCGCGTCGTCACCGCCCAATGTTTATGCTGGATCTCGCGGTGCCGCGCGACATCGATCCGCGCGTCGGTGAACTCGAGGATGTGTACCTGTACACGATTGACCACCTGCGCGACGTCGTGGACCAGAACGTCAAGGGCCGTCAGGAGGAAGCGACCGCTGCCCGGCACATCATCGACGCCGAAGTACTGCTGTTCATGACCGGTCTGAAGATCCTCGAGGCGGTGCCGGCAATCCGTGAGCTGCGCAGCCACGCCGAAGCCACGCGCGCGCAGACGCTCGAGCAGGCGCGCCGCATGCTGGCCTCTGGCCACGAGCCAGAAGAAGTAATCGAATATCTCGCCAGCACCCTGACCAACCGGCTGATGCATGCGCCGTCCACGGCGTTGCGCGATGCGGCCGAAAGCGGCGATACGACGCTGGCCGAAGCAGCGGCGCGATTGTTCCGCGGCGGGCGGGATCCGCAGTGAAGGATGCGATACGCCGTCAGCTCGAACGGGTTGCCGACCGGCACGCCGAGATCGAGCGCCTGCTCGCCGATCCGGGCGTGCAGGCACAGTCCGGGCGGTTTCGGGATCTCTCGGTCGAATTTGCGCGCATCGATCCGATTGCACGTGGCCTGGCCCGGCTCACGGAGCGCGAGCGGCAGCTGGCCGCGGCACACGCGGTTGCCGCCGACCCGGATGCCGGCGTGCGTGAGCTGGCACGTCTGGAAATCGCGGAACTCGAAACCGCGGCGGCCACGGACGAAATGCAGTTGCAGGAGCTGCTGGTACCGCAGGATCCGCTCGACGATCACAATATCTTTCTTGAAATCCGGGCCGCGGCCGGCGGCGATGAAGCTGCCATCTTCGCCGGCGACCTGTACCGGATGTACGCACGCCATGCGGAGCGGCGCGGCTGGGGGGTCGAAATGATCTCTGAGAGTCGCGGTGAACACGGCGGCTATCGTGAAGTTGTCAGCAGGATTTCGGGTCGCGGCGTGTACGCGCGTCTGAAATTCGAATCAGGCACGCATCGCGTGCAGCGCGTGCCGGCAACCGAATCGCAAGGGCGCATCCACACCTCGACCTGCACCGTCGCCGTCCTGCCGGAGCTCGCGGAGGTCGAGAGTATCGAGCTCAACCCGGCGGAACTGCGGGTCGACACTTACCGTTCCTCCGGCGCAGGGGGCCAGCACGTCAACAAGACCGACTCCGCCGTGCGCATCACGCACCTGCCGAGCGGCATCGTCGTCGAATGCCAGGACGAACGCTCGCAGCACAAGAATCGCGCACGCGCGATGGCGCTGCTGCGCGCACGCCTGCTGGCCGCGGAGCGCGAACGGGCAACATCCGAGCGCGCCCGAACGCGGCGGCTGCAAGTCGGCACCGGCGATCGCTCGGAGCGCATCCGCACCTACA
>JANNTO010000101.1:0-3609 GCA_031403675.1 Gammaproteobacteria bacterium
GCCTTGGGCTTCCAGGCTCCGGTGATCGATCCGGGCCTCGTGGCCAAGCGTCTGTAGTTTCTCGTTGGTGAGTATCGCCCAGCGCCCGCGGATTTCGGCGATCTCCTCCTTGCCGGAACTGAGTCCCCGCTTGGCCCGGTCGGTGTCAGCCCACTCGATCGAGGTCTTGGCGCCGAGGCCGGTCGCCTCGATCTGGCGGGTCGTCGTCAGGATATGGGCATGGAAGTTCCGTTCATCGCCCATCCGGTGCGGCGTGTGGAGGGCAAAGTCCACCGCGCAGCAGTAACGGTTCGCGAGCTCCTGGCTGAAGGTCCGCGTGAGTTCCAGCCGTTGTGCTCTCGTCAGTTCCTGCGGCAGCGCGACTTCGTACTCGCGCGCCACGCGCGCGTCCTTGCGCTTCTCTGCGAACTCGGCCGCGTTCCACAGCCGCTGCCGATCCCGCGCCCAGTTGATGTCGCGCTTCGCGGCCTCCGTCGGCAGCACAATCTCGGCATGCTCGACGCCGCACTTACGCGTGTAGTCGAACACCTGGCCCGTGGTGTGGTCCAGGACCCGCTCGGCCGCGCGGTAGGCCGCGGCGGCGGTCGCACTGCGACCGGCCCCGCGCGATACCGGCTTGACGGACAGGTGGTAGATCGCCATGACGACACGCGCTCCTCGTCCTGCTCTGCACTCTTCGGGACCGGGGACCCGGACCGCCAGCGCCGGGCCGTAGCACCCGGCCCCTCCCCGTCCCGCCGCGCCGCATTCGATACGCTTGATGTCGGCGGCGCCAAAGCGGGGGTCCTGGGGGCGAGGCGGCAACGCCGGCCCCCGGGCGCACTGAGTCGCGCAGCGACTCGTAACTGCGCCCTTCGCTTGCGCTGCCGGGGACTCTACGCTCCGCTTGCCAACAGCGGCACGGTCCATTCTTGCCAACTTCACTTAGAAACACCGCGGCATGTTGGGTTGATAAGGCAGCTATCCCCGCAGCGCTATCAATGTGCATTCCAAAGTGACCGACTAGCGACGATCAGAGCCGGCCCACCCTGTGGCCCCTAGCGGCATGACCAGCCAATTCAATTAGCCGCGCTCGAATGGGTCGACTGGTTCAACAATTGACGCTTGCTCGAGCCGATTGGCGACAGGCCGCCGGCCGAGATCGAGCACGCGTACCGGCAAAGGGGAATCACGCCATGGCGGCGTGACTCACACACAATAGTCTCCGGAGAAGCCGGGACGATTCACTCATGCCATCGCGGCCTGAGTCACACGAAACAGTCTCCAGAGATCCCGGGGCGGTTCACGAGCCTATTTAAGCCACGCGTAGGGCGCGTCGTAAACAACAATTCCGAATGTTGGCACGTCGCGATCGTCGGAAGAAAGCGCGGACAGACCGAACGGATGTACCAGGAATTGCACGAGGGATTGATTGCTCAGACGTAGGCCATTGCCCACTAAACCGCGATGGCGGATACTCTTCCGTCAACCGGAGGCTCCCGTTCTGTCCAGCCGTCGTTTCAGACTGATCGCCCGCGTCCTTTCGGTGGCGCTGCTCGTCGGGCAGATGGGCGCTGCCGCGCATGCCTATTCGCACCTGACCGACAATCAGCATGGTCTCCCGGAAACCACCCAGGGCTGCCGGACCTGCCATTCCTTCGCGCCGCTATTGAGCGCTGTCGGCGGTTCCCAGTCCGTACTGCTGCTGGCCCCAAGCGCCACTGAGATCTTCGCCGCCGCCGATGCGGCCCCGGTTTCACTCAACCCGCATCACCCGGCATTCCGCTCCCGTGCGCCGCCCGCTCCTCTCTGACTGACGCGATATCCGCACGAACGCGCCTTGGCGCATTCGTGCCCGTTGGTTCGAGAAGAGGGTTTTCAAATGACGACTTTGAAGCACGTTGCGGCGTCCATGACGCTTGCAGGCGTCCTGTTGCCCGGCATCGGCTGGGCGGAAGACGACGTTGCGGCCTTGAGGGCCGAACTCGATGCACTGAAAAATGATTACGCTGCGCGCCTTGGCGCACTCGAGGCGCGCATTGTCGAGCTCGATGCAGCGGCGAAAGAGACCGGCCCGGCCATCGCCGATGCAGCGCCGCCCGCACCGGCAGCAAGTGCGGGCATCGCGGCATCGGCATTCAATCCGGCGATCTCGCTGATTCTGGCAGGCAATTACACCAACGTGTCGGAAGACCCGGAGAGCTGGCGCATCGCCGGTTTCATGCCGAGCGGGGGCGAGGTGGGCCCGGGCGAGCGCAGCTTCAATCTCGGAGAATCCGAACTGGTCCTCACTTCGAACGTCGATCCGTATTTTTCGGCCACGCTGATCGCAGCGATCACGCCGGAAAACGAGATCGAGGTGGAGGAGGCATTCTTCCGCACGCTGGCGTTGCCTGCAGGCCTCACGGCCAAGGGCGGGCGATATTTCTCGGGCATCGGCTATCTGAATGAAGTCCACGCCCATGCCTGGGACTTCGTGGACCAACCGCTCGTGTACCAGGCGATGCTCGGCAACCAGATGGGACAGGACGGGCTGCAGGTCAAGTGGCTCGCGCCGACCGATCTCTTCGTCGAGCTGGGCGCCGAGGTTGGCAATGGCGAGGCGTTTCCCGCGACGCGCCGCAACCGCAACGGCCTGAATGGCACGACGCTCTTTGCGCATGTGGGCGGCGACCTGGGCGATTCCACGAGCTGGCGCGTCGGCGCATCGTGGATGGACCTGCGGGCGGAAGACCGCAGCTACGAGGATGTGAACGACCTCGACGAGCCGGTGCTCAATTCCTTCACCGGCAAGTCACGCACCTGGGTGGTGGATGCGGTTCTCAAATGGTCACCGTACGGCAGTGTGACTCGTCAGCAACTCAAGGTGCAGGGCGAGTACTTCCATCGCAAGGAAACTGGCCAGCTTGCATTTGACGTGGAGGGCCTGGGGCTGAGCGACGCGTTCAGCAGCAAGCGGTCCGGCTGGTACTTGCAGAGCATCTATCGGTTTCAGCCACGCTGGCGCGTAGGTGTGCGCTATGACTCGCTCGATTCCGGCACGCCATTTATCGGTCTCGTTGATCAAGGCGTGCTGTCGGCGGAATCCTTTCCGCTGCTGCTCTCCGCAAGCCCGGACCGCATCACGACGATGCTCGACTGGAGTCCAACTGAATTCTCGCGGCTGCGTGCGCAGTACAGCTGGGACGATGCGCGCGATGAAGGTCAGCGCGACCGGCAGTTCCGCCTGCAGTACATCTACAGCATCGGCGCACACGGCGCCCACAAATTCTAGGAACCACAGTCATGAATCACTTCATTCGCAGCGTCATTGCGCTGTTGTTTTTGGGGGCGGCCGTTCCCGCCCATGCTGCGCTCAAGATTCTCGCGACCACGGCCGACTGGGGCGCACTTGCAACCGAACTCGGCGGCGATCGCGTCAATGTCTATACTGCGGCCGGCGCGTTGCAGGACGTGCACCGCGTGGACGCCAAGCCGAGCCTGGTTGCGCGCGCGCGCACGGCGGATCTCCTGATCTCGAACGGGGGCGAACTCGAAATCGGCTGGCTGCCGGTGCTGGTGCGGGAGTCCAGTAACAAGCGCATTCAACCCGGCGGTCCGGGATACTTCGAGGCAACCGCGCAGGTCTCG
>JANNTO010000102.1:0-1666 GCA_031403675.1 Gammaproteobacteria bacterium
GCAACTGCAGCACCACGTCGTCGGCCCGGGTCGTCTGCGGGTCGGACAACGGACTCATGACGGCCAGCGTTGGCACCAGGAATGTTCCGCGTCGCCGCATCTCGATCAGCGTCGGCTCGTCGAGATACGTGCCATGTTCGACGCTGTGCACCCCGGCCCGCACGGCGGCCGCGGCTCCTTCACGCGAGTGGGCATGAGCCGCAACGAAACGGCCAGCGCGGGCTGCCTCTGTAACAGCCGCGCGCATCTCCTCTTCCGTCAGCTCGGCGCGGCGTGGATCTGCCGTCGCAACGCCGGCTCGCTCACTCGCCGCGACCTTGACCACGTCGACGCCACGTTCCAGCATCGCGCGGGTCGCCTCCGCGATGCGCTCCGGGCCGCGCAGTTCCCCATCCAGCGCGTCGCCAAACTGTGGAAACGTGACGAAGAAGGCCTCGCCGGGGCGTGGCCGGATGATCCCCCCGGATACCAGCAATTCCGGACCGGGCGCGTGGCCTGCACGAATCAGGTCGCGTGTTCCGAGCGCACGAGAGAACGAATCGCCGAGCACTCGTGCGGTCGTCACGCCGGACTGCAGCGCCCGCAGCGCTGCAGCCGGGGACTCGATGTGCGCATGCGCGTCGATCAGTCCTGGCAGCACGTACCGCCCTTGCAGTTCGATCCGGCGCACGCCATCGACGGGCGGCGGCGCCCGCTCGAGGATCTGTGCGATGCGACCGCCGCGTACGATCACTGAGACAGTGGTGCGCGACGGCGCGCCGGCGCCATCAATGACGGTGGCGTTGACGAGATCCAGGTCCTGGGCGGCGGCGGCGGCGGCGGCGGCGAACCAGCCCGACGCGATTAAAAGAACAATCATGATTCGTCCGCGACTACGCATCTGGTCTCCGTGGGCAGAGGCCGGGGGTTTCACCGCCATTCGCGCGTGCCATCCTGGCCTCAAGCCCACGGTCCGGGCACTTCGTAGCGCTCCCGCCTGAAGTAGCAATAGATGATAAAACTCAGCACGGCAGCGAAAAAGCACCACATGGACACCAGCGTAGCAGCATGGATGGCATACGCAGCCAGAAACGTGACCAACGATAGCGCGCCAAACATCTGAATGACCCTCCAGCTCGAGAGGAGACTGCTGACGCAGGTCGCGGTCAGATAGAGAGTCATGACCGCCAGGATATAAAAGTGCGGCGACTCATAGACGATGTGCTGCCCAAGGACCCGCGACGTCACCGGGAACTGGACGATGACATACAAGAGATACAGACCGACCGCGGTTCCAGCGATCTGGCATGCGGCCAGGGCTCTCTTGCGCCACGAAACGGTCTCCAGCAGCCCAACCGCGAAAGGCACAAATATGGGCCACAGAACATGCGAAAACAGCGAATAAACAAAAGTCAGTGTGACGTCGGGCAGCGATGAGTCACTGCGGAAGGATAGCCAGATCATGCCCTCGCTGATCTGCTGGATCCCGAATAGCAGCGGAATCGCCGCAAGCGGAATCTCGGCTTTGCGCTTGGTCATTCGAAGCGTGGCCACTCCCGCCGCGGACAATGCGGCCCCGGCGATACGTCTCGTTCGATTCCCTGCGCTGGGACCGCTCGGATATCAACGTGATCCGGCTCCGTGCCCTACCCGATGATGGTACCGCCGTGTATGAAATTGTCACCGC
>JANNTO010000103.1:0-34619 GCA_031403675.1 Gammaproteobacteria bacterium
CGGATTGTGCCGCGCTGCGGCCATCGGTCGACGTGATTTTCGATGACGTCTGGACCGATCCGGTCGCGGCCGGCCCGCCCCCGGACGCATAGTTGACCAACCGATACAAACAGCTTTCAACGGCGGCGCCGACCAATGCGACCTGCCAGTCCAGCTGGTCCTCGTTGTGCCGCATCACCATTCATTATCCGAACCACTTGCACCTGCTGTGGGCGCTGCCGCGACTGGTGCTCGATGCGGGAGGCGCCGTGGTGGCCGACAACACCTGCATCAGCTGCCACAGCCCGGCGGATGCCGCGGGCGTGGTGCGCGTGCCGGCCAGTCAGCTCGATCTGTCGGGCGGGCCCTCACCCGATCAGGCCGATCACCTGGTTTCATACCGCGAACTTCTGTTCACGGACAACGCGCAGGAAGTTAACATGGGCGCGCTGCAGGACATCCTGGTGCCAGGTCCCCCGGATCCGGTGACAGGGTTGCCGACCTTGGTGCCGGTGCCCGTGGGCTCATCGATGAGCGCTGCGGGTGCGCGGGCTTCGGCGAGGTTCTTCAGCCGTTTTGATGCGGGCGGCTCGCATGCAGGCCGGCTGACGCCGGCGGAATTGCGGCTGATCGCCGAGTGGCTGGACATCGGTGGGCAGTATTACAACGACCCCTTCATGGCACCGGTTAACTGAGTCGATTGCGCGGCTCATCGCCTGCGCCCTGCTCTTGTGTCTGGCAGGCGTCACGATGGCCCGGGCCGACGGGCTCGAAGTCATCGTCGCTGATCCTTTCCTCGAGCTGCGAACCGGACCCGGCCGGGGTTATCCGATCGTCCAGGTCGTGGAGCGCGGCGCAAAGGTGCGCGTGCTGAAGCGCCGCACCGACTGGTTTCATGTGCAGGATGCCGACGGGCGCGAGGGCTGGGTGCACCGCAGCCAGATGGCGGAGACCCTGGTGCCCGCGGGCGTGCGTATGGAGATCGACGATCCCGCGCGTGAGGATTTCGGCGCGCACCGCCGCGAGGTCGGACTGCTGATCGGCGACTTCGGCGGCGCGAATGTCGTCACCGCCTACGGTGCGTATGCATTCAATGCCCATCTGTCGGGAGAGCTTGCGCTGTCACACGTGCTCGGCACTTTCTCCGACGGCCAGCTCGCGACGCTCGGCGTGACGCATGTGCCGCGCCCCGATTGGCGCATCCAGCCGTTTCTCTCGATCGGCACCGGTATGATCAACATCAAGCCCAAGGGAACGCTGGTGCAGACCCCTGACCGCACCGACCAGGTCGCTTACGCCGGTGCCGGCGTGCGCGCTTACCTGGCGCGGCGATTCATCATCCGCGGCGAATACAAAGAGTACGTGGTCTTCACGGACCGCGACGAAAACGAGGAAGCCATCGAATGGAAAATCGGATTCGCTTTCTTCTTCTGAGCGCCGTCATTGCAATGACGGGTTGTTCATCGCTGCCGTGGCGCGATGACAAACCCAAGGACGCGCCGCCCTCAGAACAGACCGCCAGCAGCAGCGAAACGCCGGTCGTCATCGACCCGCAGGTCGAGCGGCGCGACATCAAGCCCGCAAAGATCGACACCGAGAACTGGGAGGCCGGCGCTTATGTCGGGTCGCTCTCGGTCGAGGACTTCGAGGTCAACATGGTTTATGGCGCACGCCTCGCCTACCACATCAATGAGGACTTCTTCGCCGAGGGAATTGTCGGTACCAGCGACGCCGGACTGTCCAGTTTCGAGCGTCTTTCGGGCGGGGCGCCGCTATTAACCGACAGTGAGAGGCGGTTCACGTATTACAGCCTCGGGTTCGGCTGGAATGCGCTACCGGGGGAGGTATTCCTCGGCGGCAAGCGCGCCATGAACAGCGCCGTTTACCTGACACTCGGTGCCGGCGGCACGCGCTTTGCCGGCGGCGACCGGTTCACGCTGACGGCGGGCGCCGGAGCGCGTGTGCTGGTCAAGGACTGGCTGGCCGTGCATCTGGACATGCGCGATCACGTGATGGAGATCGATGTGCTGGGCAGCAACAAGACCAGCCACAATTTCGAAGCGACGCTGTCGCTGACGGCGTTCTTCTGAGGAGGATCCTTGGGCGCATTCCGCAACCTGCCGGCCACCGCATTGCTCGCGCTGTTGAGCTGCCTCGCGCTTTCCGCGGCGACCGGGAGCGGCACGCCCGTGGCGGCCCCGGAGTTCAGGCTCGCGAACCGCGCGGGCGGCGAAATCGCGCTCGCGGAATTGCGCGGACAAGTTGTGATGATCAATTTCTGGGCCAGCTGGTGCGGACCCTGCCGCCAGGAGTTTCCGGCGCTGGATGAGATGTACCGCAAGTACAAGCCGATGGGCTTTACCATGGTCGGCATCAATGTCGAGAGCGAGAAGGCCGACGCCGAACGCTTCCTCGGTGCGCGCCCGGTCAGCTTCCCCATCCTGTTCGATTCGGACAACCGTGTCAGCGGCAGCTATGGCGTCAGCGCAATGCCGACCACGGTGCTGGTGGACCGCCAGGGCCGGCTGCGCTGGCAGCACCGCGCCTACAAGCCGGGCGACGAAGCCGAGTACATCGAGCAGATCCGCGCGATGTTGAGGGAAAAACCGTGAAGGCGGCGCGGCTCTTCGCGGCCGCAATCCTGCTGCTCGCAGCCAGCGGCTGCGCGCGCGTCGAGCCCTGGGTCAAGCCCTACGAGCGCGAGGACATCGCCGATCCGATCATGGCCTGGGACCGGGATCCGGTCGCCTCGTCCTACATGCGCCACGTGTACGAGTCGCGCGAAGGCGCGCGCGGTGCAGCGGGTGCTGCCGGCGGCGGCTGCGGATGCAACTGATCCGGGCCGTTGCCCTGCTTCTGCTGTTGCCGCTGGCGGCGAGCGCCGGCGTACTGCCGGAGGATCGCGCCGACCTGATGTACCACTACTACGACGGCGGCGGCGTCTCGATCGACGGCCCGTCGCTGCTGGTGCGCAAGAAGTTCGCCGAGAAGTACGCCGTCAACGCCAGCTACTACGTGGACATGGTCTCGTCCGCGTCGATCGACGTCATCACGACCGCGAGCCCCTATAGCGAGGAGCGCACGCAATACGGCGTGGGCTTCGAGTACCTGCGCGGCAAGGTCTCTTACGCGGCGTCGTTCAGCAACAGCAGCGAGAACGACTACAACGCCGACACTGCGAGTCTTTCGATCAGCCAGGACATGTTTGGCGACCTGACCACGGTCGCGCTGTCATTCACCCGCGGCTGGGATGACGTCACGCGCCGTGGCGACGCCGTCTTTGCCGACACCATCGACCGGCGCATCTACGGTGTGGATGTCTCGCAGATCGCGACCAAGCGCCTGATCCTCGGTCTCTCCTTCGAGACGATCACCGAGGAAGGATTCCTGAACAATCCGTATCGCCAGGTGCGCTTCGTCGATCCGGTTGAAGCGCTGGGTTACGCCTACGAGTTCGAGCGCTACCCGCGGACCCGCACCGGCAATGCACTGTCGGTCCGCGCGCGCTGGTTCCTGCCATATCGTGCCGCCCTGCAGGGGGATTACCGCTACTACACCGATACCTGGGAGATCCGCTCCAGTACCGTCGAGCTCGCCTACACGCATCCGCTCGGCGATGAATGGACCTTCGATGTCCACTACCGCTTCTATGACCAGAGTGCAGCGGAATTCTATTCCGACCTGTTCCCGCGGGAGAACTTCCAGAACTTCCTCGCGCGCGACAAGGAACTGGCGTCGATGCAGAGCCACACGCTCGGCTTCGGTGTCGGCTATGAGTTCAAGCCGTCGCGATTCGAATTCCTCGGCAAGGCGGCGGTGAACCTCAAATACGACCGCATCCGCTTCAGCTACGACGATTTCCGTGACCTGCGCTCGACCGGCCTCGCGCCCGGCACCGAGCCGCTCTACCAGTTCGACGCCAACGTCGTGCGGCTGTTCTTCTCGGGCTGGTTCTAGACCCTACCCGGGCGGCGCCAGACCCTTCGAATAGAACACGCGGCCGTCGCTCTGCACGACCACCGCATCCACGTCTTCCTGGGTCTCGATCAGCGCGAGTCCGCGCGCGGGCCCCATGATGAACACGCTTTTCGTCAGGCCCTCGGTCAAAGTCGCATTGGGGCCGATCACGGTGACGCTGCGCACGCCGACCGGACTCTTGCCGGTGTGCGGATCGATGATGTGGTGGTAGCGGACGCCGTCCTCGTCGAAATAGCGCTCGTAGTCGCCAGAGGTCGAAATCGCCGCGTCTTCGAGCGGAATCCGCGCGATCACGCGATTGGGATCGTCGGGATGGCGGATGCCGACAATCCAGGGTCGCCCGCGCCGGTCGCCGAGGATCCGGCTGTCGCCCCCGGCCGTGACCGTGCCATTCGCAATGCCGCGGGCCTGCAGGATCCGGATCGCCGAATCCACGGCATGCCCCTTCGCGATACCACCGAGGTCGATGCGGACGCCCGGTCTCAGGAAGCGCACGGTCGACGCCTCGCGGTCGACGACGACGTGGTGCCAGTTGATCGCCGGCAGGGCGGCCTGGATTTCGGCATCGCTGGGATGGCGGCGTTCGCGGTAGTCGTACAGGTAACCGACGCTCGCGTAGGTGATATCGAAGGCGCCGCCGGAAAGCTCTGAGAACTCCAGTGCCTTGGCGATGAGACCGGCGAGCTCCATGTCGACCCTGACCGGCGCAGTCGCGGCATCGCGATTGATCGCCGAGAGCTGACTCTCGGGCTTGTAATGCGACATCAGCGCGTCAACGCGGTGCATCTCCGCGAGCACTGCGTCGATCGCAGCCTCCGCAGCGGCTGGGTCCTCTTGCCAGACCTCCACGGCGATGCGCGTCCCCATGATCGCGGCCTCGCGCGCGTGCCATTCGGCGCGCGCCGCGCAGGGCAGCACGAGGAGCAGCGTGACCGCGAAGACGAATCGGAGCATCATGGCGTTCCCAGTCTGGACGATACGGCGTCGCGGTGTCGACCAGGCCGTCCAGCCGTCGCACAACGGATACAATTGGCTCACGGTCCGCTGTACCGGGAACCTGTCGCTATGGATGCGGTCAGTCCGGTCGGGCCTCGAACAGGAAACACTGACATGAAATTCCACGGAATGATCTGGAGCGTCGCGCTTGCCGTCGCACTCGCGGCACCGCCGGCGGCCGCCGTCACACGCCAGGAAAAAGCCATCCAGGACGCAATGCTGGTCCTGAGGGAGCTGCAGGCAATGCCGGACAGCCGGATACCGGATCAGTTGCTGGCGCGAGCCGAGGGCATCGTGATCCTGCCCGCCAACGTCAAAGTCGCGCTGATCGGGGGTGCGCGCTTCGGCGGTGGCCTCATGCTGGTACGGACCGAGAGTCGCCAATGGAGCAATCCAGTATTCGTGAAGGCCGGCGGCGGCAGCGTCGGCTTCCAGTGGGGTGGCCAGGTCGCGGACATCATTCTGGTGTTGACGACGCGGCGCAGCATCGAGGGCATCACCGACGGCAAGATGACGCTCGGCGCTGATGCTTCGGTTGCCGCCGGCCCGGTCGGTCGTACCGCCATGGCATCGACCAGCCTGACGTTTGATTCCGAGGTTTATGCGTACTCGCGGACCAGGGGTATTTTTGCCGGCATTTCGCTGGAAGGCAGCGGAATCTTCATCAACGACAAGTACAACCGCCGTTTCTACCAAGACGAGAGGACGGCGACGGCGATACTGTCGGCCACGAATGCGCCACCGGCACCCGCCAATGACCTTGTTACCGAGGTCACGCGGCTGACTTCGAGCGCGACCCAGAGCGTCGCGGTCGACCAGGCAGAGCCGCTGGACCCTCCTTCCGAACGTCCGGTGGAACCACGCACCTATCCGATGCCTGACCAGCAGCCGGGTACCGAACCGCGCTGAGGCACGCAACCAGGGAGAACCGGCTTGAAGATCGGCGTAATCGGCCTCGGAACGATGGGTCAGCCCATTGCGCGGCGCATCGCGTGCGCGGGCCATGAGGTTCTCGCGTGGAATCGCACGCCGGGCCGCGCCGACGGCCTGCCACGCGAATCGGCCGTCAGCGTCCGGAGCGCCGCCGAGGCCTGCCAGTCCGAGCTGGTCCTGACCCTGCTTTCCGACGACGTCGCGGTCGAAGCGGTCCTGTTCGACGGCGGCCGCCTGATCACCACCGGCATGCCGGGGCTGATCCACGTCTGCATGAGCACGATCAGCGATAGCTTCGCTCGCCGCCTCGCCGCGGCCCATGAAGCGGCGGGACAGTTCTATATTTCAGCGCCGTTGTTCGGGCCGCCCGATGCTGCAGCATCCGGGCGGCTGCTCGTGATCGCGGGCGGCCCGCGCGGCGCCGTCGAGCGCGTTCGCCCAGTGCTCGAAGTACTGGGCCGGGTGCAGCACATCGGTGAGGACGCGGCCGCCGCCAACGTAGTCAAGTCAGCCGGTAATTTCCTGATGGCGGCGGTGGTCGAGAGCCTGCGCGACGCGATGCAAGTCGTGCACGCCGCCGGTGTTGATCCGCGCGAATTCACGGGCGTCGTTACGCAGTCGTTGTTTCCGACGCCTGTTTATCAGTACCTCGGCAGTATGCTGGCCACGCGCCAGGCCCAGGGCGGCGCGCGGGTGCCGAACCCATTCCTGCGCGGCGCAGAGCAGTCAGCCGCAACTGCCCGGCAACTGGGTGTCGGCGCGCCACTCGCGGATCACATCGCACTTCAGTCCGCGGTGCGGCCGGAATCGCCGAATCCTGCCGGACCAGCGACACGGGCGCCGCCGAGGCAACAGTAACCGACCCTGCCCAACCGATCATCTTGCTGACACGTCAGCCTGATTGAATTCGTTCATGGCGGCAGGATGACCGGGTCAAATCCGGCTGCCTTGACTGCCGCAATGACTTCTTCGCCGTGTCGGGCGTCGCGAGCTTCGAAGGTGAGCTCCAGCGTGGCCGACCGTGCCGGAAGCGTAACCGACAGCCGGCGATGATCCACTTCGAGGACGTTGGCACCCAAGTCGCCGATCGTCTGGCTGATCCTGGCGAGGAATCCTGGCCGGTCGGGCATCGTCAGACGCATGCTGACGATGCGCTTCTGCCGCACCAGATCGCGCACGATCACCGAAGCCAGCAGTTTTGGATCGATATTCCCGCCGGACAGGACCAGGCCGACTTTACGGCCCCGGTAGCGAGCCGGGTCCGCAAGAACCGCGGCCAGTGCTGCAGCACCCGCCCCTTCCGCCACGGTCTTCTCGACATTCAGGAACAGCGTGATGGCGCGCTCGATCTGGGATTCGTCCACCAACACGATGTCGTCCACCAGCTGGCGAACCAGCCGCCGGGTGTGCACACCCGCCCCCTTGACCGCAATACCCTCAGCGATCGTGTTGCCTGCGCAGGTCGCAGCCGCGCCACCCAGCGCGGCCACCATCGAGGGATAACTGGTCGTCTGCACACCAATGACACTGATATCCGGATTGCGAGTGCTGGCAGCGAGGGCCATGCCACTGATCAACCCACCTCCACCGACCGGGACTATCAGCGTGTCGATGGATGGTTGTGCAGCCAGCATTTCCAGAGCGACCGTACCCTGGCCCGCGATGACGGCCGGATCATCGTAAGGGTGAACCAGCGTCAGGCGTTTTTTTCGGGCCAGTTCCGCAGCGTGCGCAAACGCATCCTCAAGGGTCTCGCCATGCAGCACGACTTCCGCGCCATGCAACTTGGTCTGCTCCACCTTCACATACGGCGTGTACAGCGGCATGACAATCACGGCGGGGATTGCCAGGCGGCTTGCGTGGTATGCGATTGCCTGACCGTGATTGCCGGCTGACATCGCAATGACCCCCAGACGGCGCTCGTCAGCCTCAAGCTGCAACAGGAAATTAAGCGCGCCACGCTCCTTGAACGAGGCGGTGAACTGGAAGTTCTCGAACTTGACGTAGATCTCCGCGTCGGTCAGCTGCGAGAGCGTCAGCGAATGCAGGCAGGGCGTCAGCACGATGTGCGCAGAGATTCGCTGTGCCGCTGCCTCGATGTCGGCCGCGCAGAATGTGGGCGCAATCCTGGCTGCAGCGCTCAGCATGCGGCCCTTGCATCGGCAGGCTGCGACTCGATCAGCTGTACCGCGCGGACATCGAACAGCTTCAGGATCTGGCGGATCAATACGTCGTAAGGCCGGCCTTGAGATGCTACTTCCAGCCGCAAAACCAGCGTTTCCGAACTCGCATCGCTGCGCGTGTCGATTGCCATCACGGCGAAGCCGCGCCGCTCGATCAGGCCGATCGTACGGACGATCGCTCCCTCCGCGCGTGCCAGACGCAGTTCAATGGTCCGCTTCATCTCATTGCTCCTTCAAGCATGGTTGCGTTGGTGTGTCCGGGAGGCACCAGTGGCCAGACGTTGGCCGCCGGGTCGATGCGGCAGTGCACCAGCAACGCACCGGGATGATGCAACAGCGCATCGACTGCTTCGTCGATCTGGCCGCGAGCATCGATTGTCAGAGCATCAACGCCGAACGAGCGTGCCACTTCCGCAAAGTCTGGATTGTCGGACAGGTCCACTTCGCTGAAGCGGCGCTCGAAGAACAGCTCCTGCCACTGGCGCACCATGCCGAGCGACTGGTTGTCGATCAGCAGGATTTTGATCGGTAGCCCATAGCGGCGCAGTGTCGCCAGCTCCTGAATGTTGATCATGATCGAGCCATCACCGCTGACCGAAACGGCGGGTCGCGTCGGATCAGCGAAGTGCGCACCAATCGCAGCCGGCAATCCGTAGCCCATGGCTCCGAGTCCACCGCTCGTCAGGTGTCGTTCGGGACTGCGGATCAGGCAGTGCTGAGCGACCCACATCTGGTGCTGACCGACATCGCAAGTCAGGGTCAGGTCACCGTCCGCGGCGACCGATAGCCGGCGCAGCAGTTCCGGGGCGTAGATTCCGTCGCCAGGAGCGTCGTAGCGCCAGGCATGCAGCCGCTTGAGTTCGAGGCAATGGTCACGCCACGGGCGGATGTCAGGACGCACGTGCAGCGCAGCGAGCGACGCGGCGAGGTTGCCGGCCAGCGCCACATCGGCACGACGGAGTTTGCCGATCTCGGCTGGATCCACGTCCAGATGGATAACACGGGCGTGCGGCGCGAAGCCATCCAGTTTTCCGGTAGCGCGATCATCGAATCGTGCGCCGACGACAATCAACAGATCCGACTCCTGCACTGCGCAATTCGACGCCCGCGTACCGTGCATGCCCATCATGCCGAGAAACAGCGGTTCGTCGGTCGGCACGGCGCCGAGTCCCTTCAGCGTGCTGACCACCGGAATTCCGGTCGCAGCGACGAACTCGCGGAATGCCGCCACGGCCCGGCCGATCCCGATGCCACCGCCGGCATAGATGACCGGGCGTTCGGCGGCGGCAATCAGCGCCGCGGCGCGACTGAGCCAGATTGCATCAGGCTGGCGGTCCGGCGGCTGTGGTTCGACCAGGCGCGTGACGCCGTGCGCCTCGCCGGCCGCAATGTTTTTCGGCAGGTCAATCAGTACCGGACCTGGGCGGCCGCTGGAGGCAATATTCCATGCCTCATGCACGATGCGCGGGATATCCTCGATGTGCCGCACGATGTAGCTGTGCTTCACGATCGGCAGTGTCATGCCGAAGATGTCGACTTCCTGGAACGCATCCGTGCCCATCAGCGGTGTCGCCACCTGACCGGTGATGGCAATCAGGGGCACCGAATCCAGGTAGGCGTTGGCGATGCCCGTGATCAGATTGGTGGCGCCGGGTCCCGATGTCGCGATGCAGACGCCGGGCCGGCCGCTGACCCGCGCATACCCATCGGCCGCAAACGCAGCGGCCTGCTCGTGGCGGACCAGCACGTGACGAATGCCTGAACCGAGCAGCGCGTCATAAACCGGCATGATGGCGCCGCCCGGGTAGCCGAATACGGTATCGACCCCGCGTTCGCGCAACGCCCCCAGGAGTGCCGCGGCGCCTTTCATGGAGTCTCGCGTCGCAAGTAGGCGTGCTGACTCAAGCCGCCGCCGAACGACGCAGCCAGCTCATCCGCTCTCGCAAACTCTTGCCGACCCGCTCGATCGGATGGTTCAGGTCGCGCTGCAACAGTTCGCGATAGCGCGGCAATCCGCTGGCGTTCTCATCAACCCATTCGCTGGCAAACTTTCCAGAGCGAATCTCTGCGAGGATCGCCTGCATCGATGCCTTGACGTGATCATCGATGACCCGCGGGCCACGCGTCAGATCGCCATACTTGGCAGTCTCGCTGACGAACTGATGCATCTTGGCGAGGCCGCCTTCATACAGCAGGTCGACGATCAGCTTCAGCTCATGCAGGCATTCGAAATACGCAACCTCTGGTTGATACCCTGCCTCGACAAGCGTCTCGTAGCCCTTCAGCACCAACTCCGTTGCGCCGCCGCACAGCACTGCCTGTTCGCCAAAGAGATCCGTCTCCGTCTCCTCGGCAAAGGTCGTCTCGAGCACGCCGCTGCGCGTGCCGCCGATGGCGTGCGCATAGGCGAGAGCTCGCGCCTGCGCCTGGCCGGACGCATCCTGCGCGACGGCAATCAGGCAGGGCACACCCTGACCCGCCTCGTACTGGCGGCGTACCAGATCACCAGGTCCTTTCGGTGCTACCAGCACGACGTCGAGTGACTCGCTCGGTTGGACGCGGCGGTAGTGGATGCTGAAGCCGTGGGCGAACAGCAGGGTCGTTTTCGACGCCAGGTTCTTCTCGATCTGCTCGAACAGCGCGCGGTGACTCATGTCCGGCGTCAGCATGGCGACCAGCGTCGCGCCCTTGGCCGCTTCCGCGGGCGTGCCAACATCAAAGCCATCGGCCTTGGCGCGTGCTGCGGTCTTGCCATCGGGTCTCAGCCCGACGATGACGTCGTAGCCGCTGTCACGTAGGTTGAGCGCGTGGGCACGCCCCTGGCTGCCATAGCCGATGACGGCAATTCGGCCATTGCCCAGCGCTTGTGGATCCGCATCATCTTCGAAGTAAAGCTTCATCGCATTTCCCTCAATCAAACTTCGATCAATCCGGTTTCCCGGGCCTGAAAACAAGAAACCCCGCAGCGGCTTGACCGGTGCGGGGTTCAGTTTTGAGTTCGGCTTTGGACCGTCAGCTCAGACTACCCCGTACCTCCACTAATGAGGATTACGAGTACGTTGACTACATTAAGGGAGCTGACGAGCACGCCACGCGCCGGCGCAAACGCCGGTCTTGCATCGGAATGAAGCGCATGCGGGCGAGCGGGTCTCATGCGATCGATACTCTCGGAATCACCATCGGGTGTCAAGCGACCGAGGCGAAAAAACCATAAATATCACGGCTTAACGGATTGAAGCTATGATCCGGGTGCCCCGAATCAGATTCCAGAGCCATGACCGGATCGAATCAACGCAGGCACTCCCGGCTCGTCGTCGACGGGGCCGAGCGTTCACCGAACCGCGCGATGTTGCGTGCGGTCGGTTTCAACGACGCGGATTTCAGCAGGCCCCAGGTCGGAATTGCCTCGACCTGGAGCATGGTCACGCCCTGCAACATGCATATCAACGATTTGGCCCACGCCGCGGGTGAGGGAGTGCGTGCCGCCGGGGGCCGTGATGTGCTGTTCAACACCATCACGGTTTCGGATGGTATTTCGATGGGAACGCCCGGCATGCGCTACTCATTGGTTTCGCGCGAGGTCATCGCCGATTCAATCGAGACCGTCGCCGGCGCCCAGGGTTTCGACGGCATCGTGGCCATCGGTGGTTGCGACAAGAACATGCCGGGTTGCCTGATGGCAATCGCGCGCCTCGATCGTCCGGCAGTGTTCGTCTACGGCGGTACGATCCGGCCTGGCGCCAAGGGCCGCGACATCGTCTCGGTATTCGAGGCCGTTGGCCGCCACGCCAGCGGTGACCTCGACGCGTCCGGTCTTGCCGAGATCGAGCGTACGGCGATTCCAGGGCCGGGCTCGTGCGGCGGAATGTATACCGCCAACACCATGGCCTCGGCCATCGAAGCGCTTGGCATGAGCCTGCCGAACAGTTCAGCCCAGGAAGCTGTCTCCGACGAAAAACGAATTGATTGCCAGCGCGCAGGCGCAGCGGTAATGCGGCTGCTGGAGCGCGACCTGCGTCCCTCCGCCATCCTGACCCGCGAAGCTTTTGAAAACGCCGTGACCACGGTCATTGCGCTCGGCGGTTCAACGAATGCGGTGCTGCATTTGTTGGCGATGGCGCGCGCAGCGCGTGTGCCGCTCGCGCTCGATGACTTCACCCGGATCGGCAAACGCGTGCCCGTGCTGGCGGATCTGAGGCCGAGCGGCAAGTACCTGATGTCCGAGCTGGTCGCCATCGGCGGTCTGACACCGCTCCTGAAGATGCTGCTCGACCAGGGCCTGCTGCATGGCCAGTGCCTGACGGTGACGGGTCGAACGGTTGCTGAGAATCTTGCGGCGGTCGAGGCCTATCCTCCCGGTCAGAATGTCGTGCGCAGTTTCGAAAATCCGATCAAGGCCGACAGCCACCTCGTCGTGCTTTACGGCAATCTGGCGCCGACCGGCGCGGTGGCGAAGATCACGGGCAAGGAAGGCTTGCAGTTCACGGGCATCGCGCGAGTGTTCGACTCCGAGGAGCAGAGCCTGCAGGCAATCCTCGACGGGCAGATCGAACGCGGCGACGTCGTCGTCATCCGCTACGAGGGCCCAAAGGGCGGCCCGGGCATGCGCGAGATGCTGGCGCCGACCTCGGCGATCATGGGCCGTGGTCTTGGCGGTTCGGTGGCGCTGATCACCGACGGACGATTTTCCGGTGGCAGCCACGGCTTTGTCGTGGGCCATGTCACGCCTGAAGCCGCCGTCGGCGGACCGATCGCGCTGGTGCGCAACGGCGATGAAATCACGATCGACGCACCGTCACGCGAGATCCGTTTGAACATCGCCGAGCTTGAACTCGAGGCCCGCCGCAAAGCCTGGCGCGCCCCGCCATGCGATGAGGTGCAGGGCGTGCTGGCGAAGTACCGCCGCCTGGTGGGCAGCGCCGCCGAGGGTGCGGTTACGGACTGACCGGACAACTGTAGAAGGATTGAGACCATGCACAAGACAACGACCGGCGCTGGCCTCGGGCCGATCGCGATTCTCGGTGGCGGCAATGTCGGTCAGGCGCTGGCTCGCGGTTTGCTTGCGGCGGGCCGGTTTGACGCCAAAGACATCACACTGACGGCCCGGCACATCGACAAGCTGGCCGAGTTTGCCGGCCTGGGCTTGCATGTCAGTTCCAATAATCGCGCTGCAGTTAAGCGCGCCAGCCATGTCGTCATCGCAGTCCAGCCGCGGCAACTCGATGCCCTGATGTCGGAGATCCGCGCGGCACTCGATGCCAGGCGCCACACGCTGATCTCGGTGGTCACCGGTGTGACGATTGCGCAGGTTCATGCGCTGGCGGGCGTTGATCTCCCGATCGTGCGGGCGACGCCGAATACCGCAATTGCCATTGGCCAGTCAATGACCTGTCTCGGAGCGCCGCCTGAGCATCGCGCGGCCCTGCAGCGCGCGAGAGCGCTGTTCGACTCGGTCGGCACGACGCTCGAGATCGACGAATCGATGATGGAATCGGCTACCGCGCTGTGCGCCTGCGGCATTGCGTTTTTTCTACGCTCGATACGCGCCGCCTCACAGGGCGGCATTGAGATCGGATTTCATCCCGAGGAATCCCTGCTGATGGCCGCGCAAACAGCCAGGGGCGCAGCCGGCCTATTGATGCGTGAAGGCTCGCACCCGGAATCGGAGATCGACCGCGTGACGACGCCGCGGGGTTGCACGATTGCCGGTCTCAACGAAATGGAGCATCGTGGCTTCAGTTCCGCGATGATCAAGGGCATCGTGACCTCGGCGCGGAAAGCGGTGGAGCTCTATCGATAAAGTGCAAGCGAATCGGCGGGCGAATCATCGGAGTTACGGAGAGCTACGCACGCGTCTGGCCGCTGCCTCGCACCACATACTTGTAGGTGGTCAGTTCC
Source organism: Gammaproteobacteria bacterium (assembly GCA_031403675.1). Lineage (GTDB taxonomy): Bacteria > Pseudomonadota > Gammaproteobacteria > Steroidobacterales > Steroidobacteraceae > SCUD01. The sequence continues at coordinate 13,968 of JANNTO010000103.1, forward strand.
TCGACGCCAACGGGACCACGGGCATGCAGGCGATCGGTGGAGATGCCAAGCTCGGCGCCCATACCGAATTCACCACCGTCGGCAAACTGTGTCGAGGCATTGTGCAGCACGATGGCGCTGTCTACTGCAGTGAGAAAGCGCTCGGCTGCGGCCAGATCCTCTGTGACAATTGATTCGGTGTGGTTGGAGCCGTAGCGGGCGATATGCTCAACCGCGCCGGCGACACCGTTGACGCGGGCCGCGGCAATGATCGGCGCAAGGTACTCGGTGACCCAATCCGCTGCAGCGGCCGGTCGCACGCGCGGATCGAGCAGTTGCACCTGGGCGTCACCGCGCACTTCGCAGCCGCCATCAAGGAGTGCACGGACCACTGCGCTGGCCAGGTCCTGTTTTGCGGCAGCGTCAATCAGCAGCGTTTCCGCGGCGCCACAGATGCCGGTGCGTCGTAATTTGGAATTGACGGCGATCGCCTCGGCCTTGACGGGATCGGCTGCCGCATCGATGTAAACATGGCAGTTGCCTTGCATATGCCCGAGCACCGGCACCCGCGCCGCCCGCTTGACCTGCTCGACCAGTCCGGCGCCACCGCGCGGCACCAGCAGATCGATGGCGCCGTCGAGACCACCGAGCAGCATGGCAACTGCGTCGCGATCGATGGTCGGCACGAGTTGCACCGACTCAATGGGCAAACCGGCATCTGCAAGCCCGCTGACCAGACAACTGTGAATTGCGCGATTGGTCTCAAATGATTCCGATCCGCCGCGCAGGATCACCGCGTTGCCCGACTTCAGGCATAGCGCTGCGGCGTCGACCGTGACATTGGGCCGGCTCTCGTAAATGACGGCGATGACGCCGATCGGCACCCGGCGGCGTTGAATGATGAGACCGTTCGGCCGCTGCCATTCGGCAATCACTTTGCCGACCGGATCGTCGAGCTCGCAGATCAGCGCCAGGGCCGCAGTCATCGCCTCAAATCGCGCGCCGGTGAGGCGCAGCCGGTCGATCGATGCCGGGGGCTGTCCGGCGCATTCGGCTGCGGCGCAGTCACGCGCGTTGGCAGCGAGGATCGCATGCCGATGGTTTTCGAGGTGACTGCGCATGGCTGCGAGAGCGCGGTTTTTTTCGGCACCAGTGACGAACGCGAGGCGCCGCGCCGCGCCGCGCGCCGAGCGCCCGATTTCTGCCATGGCAATCCGCAGATTTCCGCGCTCAGCTTGCCCTGCTGCGACATCAGCCATTGGCCGACTCCCCGTTCTCGGTCAGCACCAGGTCGTCGCGATGGATCAATTCCTCGCGGCCGCGGTAGCCGAGCAGTTTCTCGATTTCGCTGCTGCGTCGGCCGACCAGCGGCTCCGCATCGGACGACTTGTACGCGGACAGTCCACGGGCAATCTCTCGTCCGGTGGGATCGAGCACCCCGACGACGTCGCCGCGCTCAAACTTGCCGCGGATGGCCAGGGCACCGACTGGCAACAAGCTCTTGCCTTCGGCAAGCGCACGTGCGGCGCCAATGTCGACGCAGTAGGCGCCGCGAATCGCCAGGTGCCCGGCGATCCAGCGCTTGCGAAGGGCGACCGGATTCGCCCGGGCCGGGAACCAGGTACAGCGGCCACCCGCCTCGAGCGCGGCAATCGGATGAGGCACGTGGCCGCCGGCAATGACCATGGAACACCCGGCTGCGGTCGCGATCTTCGCAGCAAGGAGCTTGGTCACCATGCCGCCAGTACCGAAATCGGTCATCGTACTGCCGGCTGCCGCTTCCAACTCCGGCGTAATCCGCATCACTTCGTCGATGGGATTTGGATCGGGCGTTCGCCGCGGATCGGCGTCATACAAGGCATCGACATCGGACAGCATCACCAGGCACTCGGCGCCGGTGAGCTGCGCCACCCGGGCCGCAAGCCGATCATTGTCGCCATAGCGAATCTCCGCCGTGGCGACCGTGTCATTCTCGTTGACGATCGGCACGGCGCCCAGTGCGAGCAGCGTCTCGAATGTATCGCGCGCATTGAGATAACGGGTGCGCCGCTCGGTGTCGTCGAGGGTGAGCAGAATCTGCGCTCCGGTAAGACCGTGGCGGGCCAGCGATGTGCTGTACGCCCGGGCGAGGTGGATCTGGCCAACGGCGGCAGCGGCCTGGCTGTCCTTGAGCATCAGTCGGCCTGGCGCAAGGGACAGGCGGCGGCGACCCAAGGCAATCGCCCCTGATGAAACAAGAACCGGTTGCTGGCCACGGCGATGGAGCGTGACCAGGTCGTCTACCAGTGCATCGAGCCAGGCCTGATCAAGTTCACCACTTGCCTCGCGGACCAACAGCGACGAGCCGACCTTGACGACAACACGGCGCGCCGCAGTGAGCAGCCGCAGGTTCTTGCAGGGCGTCGAGGCAGAATCCGTTGGTCCGCTCATCTGGCAAGTTTCGCATGCCGCAACTCCAATACCTCAACTACGTTCGTGAACGCCATACCACGCTGCTTGAGCAACAGCCCCAGGTGATAGAGCAGATCTGCTGACTCGGCCAGCACTTCGGCATCGTCGCCACCCACCGCGGCGAGAGCGCGGGTCGCCATTGTCACGGCGACCGGTATGGCCGCGGCGACGTTGACGCTCGCCCTGGTCAAGCCGGGTGAACGCATAGTCGCGCCACACGACTATCATGGCGAAACCCACCGGCTGCTGACAGCACTACATCGAACCGGGCGTGCCGGGGTCGTGTACGTCGATCAGACCGATCTTGCAGCAGTCGCCCTCGCACCGGCGCCGCGCCTGGTGTGGATCGAGACCCCGAGCAATCCACTGCTGCGTATCACTGTCATCGCCGCAATCACTGCGCTCGCGCAAATCACCGGAGCCCTGGTCGCGGTCGACAGCAGCTTCTTCTCACCAGTGTGGCAGCGGCCAATCGAGTACAGCGCCGACCGGGTCGTGCATTCGACCACCAAGTACATCAATGGCCACAGCGCCGTGGTCGGCGGTGCGGTGGTCGCGCGCGATGCAGCGCTTCTCAAGGAACTGAACTGGTGGGTCAATTGCCTCGGCATCACCGGCAGCGCATTCGATTCCTTCCTGACGCCGGGTGGCCTGCGGAGCCTCTATGTGCGCATGCGCCAGCACACTGAGAATGCGGCGGCAATCGCAGAGTCGCTCGTTGGCATCGAAGCCGACGAGGATCTGATTTCGGATCTCGCCGTGGCACTGAATCGCGCCGCCGGGCGAATCGGCGCGGTCGGCTAGAGACGGTCGATTACCGCCGCGCCGGTCGCGCGGGTGTCGGCAGGGGTCGTGCCGGGTGGCGCCAGGTCCGGGGTCAGCACCCCCGCAGCAATCGCGCCAGCCACCGCTTTTTCAATTGCCGCCGCTTCAGCGACGAGCGCGAGCGAATGACGCAACAGCAGCGCAGCGCTCGAAATCGCAGCGTACGGATTCGCGATACCGCGCCCGGCAATGTCGGGCGCCGATCCGTGGATCGGCTCGTAAAGGCCGCGGGTGTCGTCGCCGAGCGATGCTGACGGCATCAGGCCGAGCGATCCCGCGAGGGCTGCGGCCTCGTCGCTCAGGATATCCCCGAACAGGTTCTCGGTGACTATCACGTCGTAACTGGCCGGCTGGGTCAACAGCAGCATCGCCGCGGAATCGACCAGCTGATGCTCCAGGCGGACCTCCGGGAATTCCTGCAGGACTCGCGTAACGACCTGGCGCCAGAGCCGCGAGGTCTCGAGTACATTGGCCTTGTCCACCGATGTGACCTTGCAGCGGCGCGCGCGCGCGAGTCGCGCGGCGACGCGCGCGATGCGCTCGACTTCGGTAACGGTGTAGCGACACTCGTCAGTCGCTGCGTCGGCGTAGCGCTGCTGTCGACCAAAATAGATGCCACCGGTCAGCTCACGCACGATCAGCAGGTCGACCCCTTCGAGCAATCGGTCCTTGAGCGGCGAGGCATGGCGCAGCGCCGCGTGCGGCACGACCGGACGCAGGTTTGCGTACAGACCCAGTTCGCGCCGCAGCCCGAGAATGGCCTGCTCCGGCCGTACTTTCGCCCCGGGGTCGGAGTAGCGTGGCGAACCGATCGCGCCAAACAGGATCGCATCGGCCGCGCGCGCGAGCGCGAGCGTGGCGACTGGCAGCGGTTCCAGACCGGCATCCATCGCAGCACCACCGACCGGCGCCTCGACGAACTCGAAATCGTGGTGATAGCGCGCGGCAATTGCGCGCAGGCAACGCACCGCCTCGGCCGTCACTTCGGGGCCGACGCCGTCGCCGGGCAGGACCGCGATCCGTGCCTTCACTGGTTCCGGGTCCGTTCGAATGCCTCGATCGCCGGCGTCTGCGCCAGCAGGTAGCCAAGTTCGTCGACCCCATTCAGCAGGCAATGGCGCGCGAATGCATCTACTGGAAATTTCGCGCTGCGTCCGTCAGGCAGCGTCACCGTGGTAGTTTCGAGATCGATCTCGACCTCGGCCCCGGGATGGGCCAGCAGCCAGGCGTGGAAGTCCTCGTCGACCAGCACCGGCAACAAGCCGTTTTTCAGTGCGTTGTTGAAGAAGATGTCGGCGATTGCGGTGCTGATCACGGCGCGAATGCCGTAATCGTGGAGTGCCCAGGGAGCGTGCTCGCGCGATGAACCACAGCCAAAGTTGCGGCCGGCCACCAGGATCGAGCAGCCCGCCGATTCCTGGCGGTTCAATACGAACTCCGGACGCGGGCGGCCATTGGCATCGAAGCGCCAGTCCGCGAACAATGCGCGTCCAAGCCCGTCGCGAGTCGTCGTCGTCAGGAATCGCGCAGGGATGATCTGGTCGGTGTCGACGTCCGCGGCCGGCAGTACGACCGTGCGTGAACAGATCCGGTGGATCGCTTGCATGACTCAGTCGCTCCGCCGGTTCATGCCACCAACTCGCGCGGATCGGTGATGCACCCGGTGACCGCGGCGGCCGCCGCGGTCGCAGGACTAGCAAGCAGTGTCCGCGCACCCTGGCCCTGGCGTCCCTCGAAATTCCGGTTGCTGGTGCTGACGACGTAATGACCCGCAGCGGCCGTATCGCCATTCATGCCAATGCACATCGAGCAACCGGATTCCCGCCATTCGGCGCCAGCCGACGTAAACACATCGTGCAGGCCTTCGGCCTCGGCCGCGCGCTTGACCTGCTGCGATCCCGGCACGACCAGCATGCGCACGCCCGGCGCGATCTTGCGGCCGGATAGAACTGCTGCCGCCACACGCAGATCCGACAACCTGGAATTCGTACAGCTGCCGATGAACACGACGTTGACCCGTTTGCCCGCGAGCGCATCACCCGGCTCGAAGCCCATATAGCGCAAGGCTTGCAAAAACGTTTCGTCGTTGCGTTCCGGAATTCTGCCGCCGACCGCGACCACCATCCCCGGGTTGGTGCCATAGCTGATCATCGGCTCGACGTGCAAGGCATCGATACTCACCCACCGCTCAAATTTGGCGCCGGCATCACTCGGCAGTCGTTGCCATGCATCCAGCGCGCGCTCCCATTCCGCCCCGGCCGGGGCGCGTGGACGACCGCGCAGGTACGCGAAAGTCGTTTCATCCGGGGCGATCATTCCGGCCCTGGCGCCGGCTTCAATCGACATGTTGCAGACCGTCATGCGCTCGTCCATGGAGAGCGCGCGGATCGCGTCGCCGCGGTACTCAATGACCTGCCCTGCTCCGCCCGAAACACCCAGCTGGCCGATGATCGCCAGCACCAGATCTTTGGCGCCGACACCCGCTGCCAGTTTCCCGCCGACCTCGACGGAGAGCGTCTTCGGCTTGCGCTGCAGCAGACACTGCGTCGCAAGCACATGCCCAAGTTCCGTTGTGCCGATGCCGAAGGAAAAAGTGCCAAACGCACCGTGAGTGCTCGTGTGGCTGTCGCCACAGACGATCGTCATGCCGGGTTGCGTCACGCCCAGTTCGGGGCCGATGACATGCACGATGCCGCGCCGGTCGTCCTTGAGTCCCAGCAGCTCGATGCCGAATTCAACCGCATTACGTTCCAGCTCGGCGATCTGCCGGGCTGCCGATTCAATTCGAATCGGTACGCCGCCGAAGATCTGCTGTGAATCGGTAGGCGTCGAGTGATCGAGCGTCGCGAGCGTACGTTCGGGTCGGCGCAATGACGCACCGCGAGAACGCAATACCGCGAAAGCCTGGGGCGAAGTGACCTCGTGGATCAGGTGCATGTCGATATAGAGCACTGCGGGCGTCGCGGTGCATTCCGGTACCACCTCGTGGGCGCGCCAGATCTTTTCGAACATCGACAATGCGGTCATGCGGCTCCCTGGACGACCGGCGCATCGCCGGCAGCCGGTCGCGGGCGGCGGCCACTCTGGCGCGAGAGCTCGATGCGGTTAATCACCTCGAGGAAAGCACGAACGCCGGACTCGACGATGTTGGTGCTGACACTGCTGCCGCGATACATGCGGCCGTCGCATTCGACCGTGACCAGCGCTTCGCCCTGGGCGTCTTCGCCTTCGCTGACGCTGCGCACCTCGAACTTGCGCAACCGCACCGGCAGGCCGATCGCCTGCTCGATCGCGCTCAATGCGGCGTCCACTGGCCCATCGCCGATCGCCACCTGCTCGATGCGGCGTCCGTCCACGTGAACGAGTTCGACGACTGCCCGCGCATCCTCGCCGGTAGCGGCGCTCGTAGCCAGCCGCTCGAGCGTCCATGGCCCGCTGCTGTTGCCCTCCACATGCAACACCAGCGACTCGATGTCGCCGTCGAACAACTCCTTTTTCAGATCGGCCAGCGCCTTGAAGCGCACAAAGACCCTGCCAAGCTCCGCCTCATCGAGATCGAAGCCGAGTTCGCGGACCCGCTCGCGAAACGCATGCCGGCCGCTGTGCTTGCCGAGCACCAGACTGCTGCGCGAGAGGCCGACATCCTGTGGGCGCATGATTTCGTAGGTGGACGAGTGACGCAGCATGCCGTGCTGGTGGATTCCAGACTCATGCGCGAAGGCGTTTTCACCGGTTATGGCCTTGTTGCGCGGGATCGGCATGCCGGTGATCGCCGCTACCAGCCGGCAGGTCGGATACAGGCGCTGGGTGCGGATACCGGTGCGCACACCAAATGCCTGTTCGCGCACCGCAAGCGCCATGACAACTTCCTCCATCGAGCAGTTGCCGGCGCGCTCGCCGATGCCATTGATCGTGCACTCGATCTGCCGCGCACCCGCGCGCACGGCGCTCAGGCTGTTCGCAACTGCCATGCCGAGATCGTCGTGGCAGTGCACTGAGAGCGTGATGCCCTCGATGCCGCGCACCTTGCTGCGGAGATGGCTGAAGGTCTCGTGAAATTCCTGCGGTGTCGTGTAACCGACCGTATCCGGAATGTTGATCGTCGTGGCACCCGCATCCACGACGGCTTGCACGACCTCGGCCAGGAACCCGAGATCGGTGCGCGAAGCATCTTCCGGCGAGAACTCGACGTCGTTGCACAGGCTCCGTGCGTGGCGCACACCTTCGACGGCCATCCGGATGATCTGATCGCGTGCCATCTTGAGTTTGTGCTCGAGATGGATCGCGCTGGTCGCGAGGAACACGTGCAGCCGCGGCCGTGCCGCCACTTTGAGCGCGGACCAGGACTTGTCGATGTCATCGCTGTTGCAGCGCGCGAGCGCGCAGATTACGGGTCCCCGGACCTCGCCCGCGACCGCGGCGACCGATTCCCAGTCCCCGCGCGAGGCGGCCGGGAACCCGGCCTCAATGATGTCGACGCCAAGATCGGCAAGCGCCCTGGCAATGCGCAGTTTCTCGTCCTGAGTCATGCTGCAGCCGGGCGATTGTTCGCCGTCCCGCAGCGTCGTGTCGAAAATCTTTACGCGGTCAATGTCCTGGGCACTCATGTCGCAATGATCCTTTGCAATTTCCCCGCCCCAAAAAAACAAACCCCGCATCGGCTGGTGACCGGTGCGGGGTTTCTGGATTCCAGATTCTTCCGGGTGTCAGCCCGGCAGCCCACACCTTGGTGGTGTAAGCAGCAGCTTACCGAGCAGCAGCGCAGGCACGGCCAACGGACCCGCGAGACTGGTCGCGTGAATCGATGACTGGGTAACAATGGGTCGCCGTTGTTTCATGGCTGGGTACAAACTAACAAGAATGGATCACAGCATGGCTTGGATGCAGGTGTCAACAGTGGCTCGCATTGCAGCCCGGTCTTTGCTCCCCCAGACTAACGCGGTGCTGGATACTGCTGCCCGCTGACATCCATCCTTGAATTCACCACGCAAACCCACGCGTTCAAAGCCCGATCTCACCCGCGGTTTTCTCGGCGTCTTTGCTTATAGCCGCCGTGCGCTGGAGCTGGTCTGGACCACCAGCCGGCCACTGACGGTTGCCTTTGCACTACTGACGCTGATTGCTGGCGCACTGCCCGCTGCGGTTGCATACGTCGGGGCATTGATCGTCGATGCGGTAGTTGCGGCGATTCAGGCAGACGCAGTGGTCCGCACCACGCTTACCAAGCACGTGTTCCTTCTGGTCGTCGCCGAAGGTCTGTTGGTCGCGACGATTGCCGGTGCTCAGCGCGGCATCTCCCTGTGCCAGTCACTGCTGCGTGCTCAACTCAGCCAACGCGTCAACGTGATGATTCTCGAGAAGGCGCTGACGCTGGAGCTGACCCACTTCGAAAACTCGGATTTCTACGACAAGTTGACGCGGGCGCGCCGCGAAGCATCGAGCCGGCCACTCTCACTGGTCATGCGCACCTTCGGGCTGGGACAGAACGTCGTATCGCTGACCAGCTTCGGCACGTTGCTGTTCAGTTTCTCGCCCTGGGCGGTGCTGTTGCTGGCCCTGGCGGGATTGCCGGCCTTCCTGGCAGAGACCAGGTTTTCGGGCCAGGCCTTCCGCCTGTTCCTGTGGCGCTCTCCCGAAACACGCATGCAGCTATACCTCGAAACCGTGCTGGCACGCGAAGACCACGTCAAGGAGGTAAAGCTGTTCGGACTGGGGCCGCTGTTCCTTGAACGCTACCGCAACATCTTCCGAAAGCTCTACAAAGAGGACCGCGATCTCACGATACGCCGCGACACCTGGGGATTTTTCCTTGGGCTGATCGCGACCGCGACACTTTACGGAGCCTACGCATGGATCGCCCTCGCTGCGATTGCAAGCCGCATCACGCTCGGCCAGATGACGATGTACCTGATGCTATTCCGGCAAGGGCAGTCGGCCGTGTCGGCAATTCTGTCTGCAGTCGGCGGCCTGTACGAAGATAACCTCTATCTGTCAACGCTGTACGAGTATCTCGATACGCCGGTGCATGACCGCAAGGGCGCCATCATCCGTGGCCCCCAGGCCAATGATGGAATCCGATTTGACAACGTCAGCTTCAGCTATCCGGGTGCCGAGCAGGCGACCCTTGTCGATGTGAACCTGCACATCAAGCCGGGCGAGTCCCTCGCCCTGGTCGGCGAGAACGGTTCCGGCAAGACCACGCTAATCAAGTTGCTGACGCGGCTGTACGCGCCAACATCCGGGCACATCACCCTGGACGGACAGGATCTGCGCGATTGGGATGAAACCGCACTGCGCGATCGCATCGGAGTGATTTTCCAGGACTTCACGCGCTATCAACTACTGCTTGGCGAAAACATCGGCGCTGGCGACGTGCGGCACTTTGAAGACGAAGGGCGCTGGCGTGAGGCCGGAGAAAAGGGCATGGCGACATCAATCGTCGACACGCTTCCGCAGGGCTACCGGACTCCTTTGGGAAAATGGTTCAACGACGGCCACGAATTGTCAGGTGGTCAATGGCAAAAGATTGCGTTGTCACGCGCCTTCATGCGCTCGCGTGCGGACATCCTGGTGCTCGACGAACCGACGGCCGCGATGGACGCGGGCGCTGAGGCAACCATTTTCGAGCACTTTCGCACCCTGACGAAAGGCCGCATTGCGATCCTCATTTCGCATCGCTTTTCCACAGTACGCATGGCTGACCAGATCGTGGTTCTGCAGAACGGACGTATCATCGAACGCGGCAGCCACGATGAACTGATGCGCATGAACGGTCATTACGCGCACCTGTTCGCCTTGCAGGCGAAGGGCTATCGATAATTGCCAGGCGTGGTCAGTCCGCGCAATGTCACGCGACACCGAGACCGACGGGACAGGCGACACCGGTACCGTCGAGGCCGCAATAGCCGCCGGGATTCTTGGCGAGATACTGCTGGTGATGTTCCTCGGCGTAGTAGAAGACCGGCGCCGGCAGCACTTCGGTCGAGATCGTCTGGTGATGTCCGGCATTGGTGAGCGCATGCTGGTACGCGGCCTTCGATTCCGCCGCCGCGCGTAACTGGGATTCGTCGGTCGCGTAGATCGCGGAGCGGTACTGGGTGCCGACGTCGCCGCCCTGGCGCATGCCCTGGGTCGGGTCATGTGACTCCCAGAAATACTTGAGCAACTCGGGATAGCCAATGCGCGCCGGATCGAAGACCACACGCACAACTTCGGTATGCGCGGTCATGCCGGTGCAGACTTCCTGGTAGGTCGGATTCGGCGTGCTACCGCCTGCATAGCCCGCGGCAGTCGAGTAGACACCCGGCAATTCCCAGAACAGCCGTTCGGCCCCCCAGAAACAACCCATGCCGAACATCGCGAGCTGCAGGCCCGCAGGAAACGGCGACGACAGACGATTGCCATTGACGAAATGACGCTCCGGCACCGGCATCGGATCCTGGCGTCCGGGCAGCGCGTCTGCAGCGGCTGGCATGGTGGTCTTGCGCATCCTTGCGCTATCTTACAATGAGCGCATGACGACTTCCGCCAGCACCCCCCGGATCATGCTGACCCAGGCGCTCTACCTGCTGGTGCTCGCGCTGGTCGCAGCGAGCGATGGCCGGAGTCTGCAGGGCAGCACCGCGCTGCTGGTGCAATCCGCTGGATTCCTTGTGGTGGTGATGGCAGTGTTGGGCCGGCTCTGGACCACGCTCTTCATCGCGGGAAAGAAGGACCAGCAGCTGGTTCGTGATGGACCCTACTCGACCTGCCGCCACCCGCTGTATGTCTGCTCAGCGATCGCATCGCTCGGCATCGGCCTGACGACGCGTTCGGTCGTGCTGATGGTTACATTGCCGCTCATCGTCGGCGCCATCGCCGCGGTCGCGGGACGGCGCGAAGACGCGGCATTGCTGAAGTTGCACGGGCAGGCGTGGCTCGCATACCGCGATGCCGTACCCGCATTCTGGCCGGCGTGGTCGATGTGCCGGACACCGGATCGGGTTTCCGTGCCACCGAAGATCTACTGCAAGGCATTCCTCGATGCGGCCTCGTTCCTCGCGCTCTGGCTGTCCGTGCTGCTGATCGACAACCTGCGCACCGGCGGCACCTGGCCGGCGCTGTTCTCCCTGCCCTGAACGCGGCCGATGCAACTGCTGAAATCCGATCTGTTCGGCTCGGTCTGGCGCGACGATGAGCGCGGGCGGCAATGCGTGGTGCGCGACACGAGTGCGGCGCGCTGGTGGCTCGGCTGGCTTGCAGGACGGCTTTGCCGCCGCGAAGCGCGGGCACTGGCGCGGCTCGACGGACTGGCCGGCACACCACGGCTGATCGCCGCCGATGCCGGCCTGCTGCGGCGCGAATGGATCGAAGGCAGGCCGATGCAGATCGCGAAGCCGAGCAATGCCGATTACTATCGTGCGGCGCGACGCCTCGTGTCGGCACTGCACCGGCGCGGCGTCGCCCACAACGACCTCGCGAAGGAACCGAACTGGCTGGTCACGCCGACCGGAGTACCGGCGATCGTGGACTTCCAGCTCGCGCTCGTCTCGGCGCGGCGCGGGAGGCTCTTCCGGACCCTCGCCCGCGAAGACCTGCGCCACCTGCTGAAGCACAAGCGCAGCTACTGCCCGGAACACCTGACCGCGCGCGAACGTCGTATCCTCGCGCGCCCGGCGACGCTCTCGCGCCTGTGGATGGCAACCGGCAAGCCACTCTACACATTCATCACCCGCCGGCTGCTCGGCTGGGCGGATCGCGAGGGTGCCGGTGATCGCCGTTTCTAAGAGCGGACAGTGCCCATGTGCCGGCACTTCAGCTATCTTTGCTTCATGGCCTACTGTCACGAACACAACGCGCGCACGCCGCCCTCGCCCGCGAGGCCTTATGGCATCCGCGTCAGCCTGCGGCCGGGCGATCCGTTTGCGCGTCTGGTCGGTGCCGACTGGCAGAAGCTGCATTGGTTCGCGACGATAAGCGAACGCGATGCGGTGCTCGCCGACATGGCAGGACATCACCTCTACTCACGCCAGGGCGACGAACCATCGGTCCTGTTCGAGAAGACCTCGCGGGGCGCGAAATCCTGATTGGCTTAGCGGATGCGGCCGAGCAGCAGGTAGAAACTGCGCCCACCGCCCTCATCGAAGCCAGCGGCGAGGTAGATCGGCCCGAGGAATGAGTCAAAGCCGAGGAATGCTGCGCCGTTGATACGCGCGGAACCCACGCTGATGTCGCGGCGCTGCGCCCAGACATTGCCGAGTTCGAGCGAAACACCGAGATAAGTCGGCACGTTCAGGAATCCTTCCTGGCCGCTGCCGATCCTGCGGTAGTAAATGCTGCGCGCGACGCCGAAATGCGGGCCACTCAACGATTCCGGCGACAGCCCCGACAGGTTGAACAGCCCGCCCAGCGTATAGAAGTCCTGGACGGAATCCGTGGGTCCCGAGACCAGGGTACCGCCGGCTGCGGACAGCACAAGAGTGTTGCGGCCCAGCGAGCGCGCGAGGGTCCAGTCCAGCGAAACCCGGTTCGCATCCGCGTCGGCGCCGAGACTCTCGCGCGCACCATTCCATTGCAGCGTGAACAACTCGCCGTCACGCGGGAAGTAGACGTCGTCGAGGCGATCGACACTCAAGCGCGCGATCAGTTCGCCGCGATCGAACTCCGTTCGCGGCGGCAACCCGGGATCGTCCGGATCGCCGACCAGCAGGTTCCGGCTGCCTTCACCCCACAGGACACCGGCACGCAGTTCCCCCCAGCTGCCGAATTCGCGGCCCAGGTCGAGCCCAAATTCGCTGTTTCGCACCCGGTAGGTCGCCCGGCGCTCATCGCCCTCGATGAGGTCGAAGTTGCGCCGCTCGATCAGGAATTTTGGCGCTACGAACCAGTTCGAGGAATAGCCGATCGGCTGATAGAACTCGGTTTCCAGCCGCGGGGTTGCGCCGACCCTGAGATCAGTTTGCCACTCCGCACCATAGTGATTGACCTCGGTAATCTGTACGCGCATGCCGGCGTTAAAGCTGTTGCTGCCCTCAAAGTCGTCCTGCAGCTCGAGCCCGAAACGGAGGTAGTTCGGGCCCCAGCTCTTGCGGCGCGCACTGACCTCGACGCCCTGCAGTTCGCCCTCGCGCACCGGCTTGTAGTCGAGCGACTCGAAATTGTCGTCGCCGTAGAGTTGCGATAGCCGTTGTTCCATATCCGCCGGATCGAGCGTCTGACCGACCACCGGCGCCAGCTCCGCCTCGATGCGTTCGCGGTAGCGTTCCGAGCGCTTATCAGTGCGCACGAACTGAACTTCCGGCAGTGCCGATTCGCGTTCTGCGCGTGCTGCCAGGTAGCGCTGCCATCCGGCCTCGTCGGTGCCGAGTGCGGTGAGTCGCGCGGCATGCAGTGCCGCCGCCGATTCTCCAAGGCCAATCGTTTGATCGATCTTCGTGAAATCCATCGACAACATGCTGCCGAGTGCGGGTTCGATCAGCAGGTCATCGGATTCCAGCAGGCTGCGCTGCCGGACAGTTTCGCGCTGCATCATGATCGTCAGCATCTGGTTGGAGACTGCGAGCGCGGAGTTCAGGTCGCGCCGTCCGACCGGCTGGAAGCCGACATCCACTGCGATGACGACATCGACTCCCATCTGCTGCGCGACGTCGACCGGCAGGTTCTCGACCAGGCCGCCATCGACCAGCAGGCGCCCTTCGAGATCGACCGGCGCAAACACGCCCGGCGCCGACATGCTGGCGCGCAAGGCTTCGGTCAGGTCGCCGCGCGCCAGTACCTTGCGCTCGCCGGTCTCGAGGTCGGTCGCAACCGCGCGAAATCGGGTCGGCAGGCGGTCGAAATCGTCGATACCGGCGGCCGCGATGGTCTCGCGGCGCAGGATCTGCGTGAGGCGCTGGCCCTGGATCAATCCGCGCGGCACACGAAAGCTGCCGGCCTTGATGCCGAGCGGGAAGCGCACCAGGAATTCCCGGTCGTCTTGCTTGCGGCGGAAATTCATGTCGCCGCGCGGCGGGCGATCGCGAAATGCCGCATTCCAGTTGAGGGTGCGCACCAGCGCCTCGATCTCCGCGGTGGTCATCCCCGAAGCGTACAGGCCGCCTATGACGGCACCCATGCTGGTGCCGGCGATCGCATCGATCGGGACACGGTGCTGCTCGAGAACCTTCAGCACCCCGACATGCGCAAGCCCGCGCGCGCCGCCGCCGGACAGCACCAGTCCGATCCGGGGGCGCAACGGCGGCTGTTCAGCAGCCACCTGCTGCGCCAGCACGGGAGCGGCGATCAGCAGGCCGAGCATGAACAAGAATGCGCGTGCCATGTGGGCGTCGTTCAGCAACACCTGCGCACGCCGTCCCAACGCGCCGCCAGGTCACTCATGAAGAATTCTTCGCGCGACACCGGCGCGATCCCCGGATGCCGCGTACCCAGGTGCGCGAGGTACTGCTCATAGGCGGACCAGCCCGTCGCGCCGCTGACGATGTCACGCAGGCACGCGACTGGAACCGCATACATGAGACGCAGGGCCCGCATGGTTTTTCGCTCAGGCATTGGCAACTCCCGCGAACTGGGTGCGCTGATAGGGTGCCTCGGCCGCTGACGGCAGCGGTTTGCCGCGATATACGCGCCAGCCAATGCGCAGCATGTCGAGGATGACGATCCACAACACGATCAGAAACAGGGCGGTTAATGCCGCATCGATCCTCAGGTTGACCATGAGTTTTCCGGCCACCAGGGCCTGGTCCGGCGCCAGCGCGCCGCCTGCGAGTTGCTCCGCAAGGTCGGCCGCGCCGGTGAGAAAGCCCACTTTCGGGTCGTGGCTGAACAATTTCTGCCAGGCCGCAGTCGAGGTCACGACCGCGAGCCAGGTGAGCGGCAATCCGGTGATCCAGCCGAATCGTGCACGCCCGGTTTTGAAAAAAATCGCAGTTGCAATCGCGAGCGCAATGCCGGCCAGCATCTGGTTTGCGATGCCGAACAGCGGCCAGAGGATATTGATGCCGCCGTAAGGGTCGATGACGCCGACATACAGGAAGTAGCCCCAGCCAGTCACGACCATGGCACTTGCCAGGATGACCGAGGGATACGATGACGTGCGGCCGAGTGGTTCCCATAGCTGCCCGAGCGCATCCTGCACCATGAAGCGCCCGACCCGCGTGCCGGCATCGAGCGTGGTCAGGATGAAGACAGCCTCGAACATGATCGCGAAGTGGTACCAGATCGCGAGCAGCCCCGCGCCGAATACGCTGGAAAAAATGCTTGCCATGCCGACCGCCAGCGAAGGCGCGCCGCCGGTTCGCGCGAACAGCGTCGCCTCGCCCACTTCGTTCGCGAGCGCCTGCATTTGCCCGGTCGTGACCGGGAATCCCCAGGACGTGAGCGTGGCAACCGCTGCATCCGGCGTACCCCCGAGGGCCGCGAGCGAGCTGTTGATCGCGAAATAAACGCCTGGGTCCAGCAGCGTCGCAGCAATCATCGCCATGATGGCGACGAATGACTCGAGCATCATCGAGCCATAACCGACCAGCCGTACATCCGCCTCAGTGCGGATCAGCTTCGGTGTCGTGCCGCTCGCAATCAGGGAATGAAAACCGGAGATCGCGCCGCAGGCGATCGTGATGAACACGAATGGAAACAGCTTGCCGGAGAATATCGGCCCGGTTCCATCGATGAAGCGCGTGAGCGCCGGCATCTTGAGATCCGGCTGCATTACCAGGATCGCGATCGCGAGCAGCACGACCGTGCCGAGCTTCAGGAACGTGGAAAGGTAGTCCCGCGGCGCGAGCAGCATCCAGACCGGCAGGATCGCCGCGATGAACCCATAACCCATCACGAACCAGGCGAGTGCCGGCCCATCATGATCGAACCAGGTGCGAAGCACCGGGTGATGGTCGATCCAGCCGCCACCAACGACGGCAAGAAGCAGCAGTGCGATACCGATCGCCGAACCTTCCAGCACGCGGCCGGGCCGGATGCCGCGCATATAGAACCCGATCAGCATGGCGATCGGAATGGTCGCAAACACCGTGGCGGTGGCCCACGGGCTGTGCTTCATCGCATTCACTACCACCAGGCTCAGGACGGCGATCAGGATGATCATGATTGCAAGCGTCCCGAACTGCGCCGCGAATCCGCCAATGGGTCCGAGCTCCTCGCGCGCC
Source organism: Gammaproteobacteria bacterium (assembly GCA_031403675.1). Taxonomy (GTDB): domain Bacteria; phylum Pseudomonadota; class Gammaproteobacteria; order Steroidobacterales; family Steroidobacteraceae; genus SCUD01. The sequence goes on from JANNTO010000103.1 coordinate 30,359, forward strand.
ATCTGGCCGAGCGAGCGGCCATTGCGCCGCGTCGAGAGGAACAGGATCACCATGTCCTGGACGCATCCGCCGAGCACGGATCCGATCAGGATCCAGAGCGTGCCCGGCAGGTAGCCGAACTGCGCTGCCAGCGTCGGCCCGATCAGCGGGCCGGGTCCGGCGATGGCCGCAAAGTGGTGACCGAAAACGACCCAGCGCGCGGTCGGTACGAAGTCGCGGCCGTTGTCGAGCCGCTCCGCGGGCGTGGCGCGCGTGGCATCCGTCGCTAGCACCTTCGCCGTGATCCACGCCGCATAGAAGCGATAGCCGATCGTGTAGATGCAGACCGCCGCGGTCAGGATCCACAGGGCGTTGATGGGCTCGCCACGATTGAGTGCGATGCCCGATACCGCAAAGGCTCCAATGACCGCGAGCGCGATTCCAATGAGCTTTTGCATACGGGTCCTTTGGCAGTATCGCCGCGACAATCTAGCCCATCCTCGCTGATAATCGCACCTGTGCGAAAGCCCGCCAACGCCGCCGCCGTTTTTTCGTTGCTCGCGATGCTGCATTCGGCACCGGGGAGATCACTTGATGAGGTAATCGTTACCGCCTCGCGCAGGCCGGTCGCGGTGCTGGACTTTCCGGGCAGTGCGACCCGCATCGGCGTGGCGATGGTCCAGCTGAGTGGCGCGACCCATTCCTCCGAACTGCTGAATCGTGCCCCCGGGACGATGATCCAGCGCGGCAGCGGGCAGGAGTCCCTGACCGCGCTGCGCTCGCCGGTCCTGACTGGCGCCGGCGCCTGCGGAGCGGTGCTGGTGCTCGAGGACGGCATCCCGATCCGTCCGGTTGGCTCCTGCAACGTCAACGAGCTGTTTGAAGTCAACATCGAGCAGGCGGCGGCCGTCGAGATCCTGCGCGGACCGGGCAGTGCCCTCTATGGTTCGAGCGCCGTGCACGGCATCATCAATGTGATCCCGCCGCGACCGGATGAATTGCCGGCACTGGGACTCGCGCTCGAGGCAGGCAGTGACGACTACCGCCGCATTCGACTTGCGGCTGCGGCCGACTCGGAACACCACGGACTCGGACTGGTGTTGCATGCCACGGACGACGGTGGCTGGCGCGACGCATCCGGTTTCGGGGAACAGAAGCTGAACGCGGTCTGGACCCGCGCAGCGGGTGGCGGCGATTTAACGCTGCGCCTCGCTGCCACCAATCTGGAACAGGAAACGGCCGGATTCATCCTCGGCGAGAATAGCTACCGCGATCCTGCCCTGGCCCGCTCGAATCCGAATCCGGAGGCCTACCGTGACGCCCGGAGCCTGCGGTTCACGTCGCAATACCGGAGTGCGACCGGCTTCGAATGGCGCGGCTACCTGCGCAGCTCGCGCATGGACTTCCTGCAGCACTTCCTGCTGGGACAGCCGGTCGAGGACAACGGCCAGGACAGCGCCGGCCTGATGCTGTCGATCATCCGTCAGCAGGTCGCCGGCGGCGAGTTGATGCTCGGCCTCGACGCAGAACTCGGGGTGAGTTCCCTGTTTCAGTATCAGGATGGCTCGACCATCGGCGGCTCGCCCGCCGCCAATGCAATCCGCCCGGCCGGCCGCCACTACGACTACCAAGTTGATTCGGGGCTGCTCGCGGCCTATGTGCAGTGGCGCAGACCACTGGCGCCGCGCTGGTCGATCGAGGCCGGCGCCCGCATCGAGCAGGTTCGCTACGACTACGACAACCGCATGATTGACGGCAATACCGATGAGAACGGCATCCCCTGCCCCGGCGGTTGCCTTTACTCGCGGCCCGCGGATCGGGACGACCGCTTCACCAACTTCGCGCCGCGACTCGGACTGGTCTGGCGGCCCACCGACCGCACGGCCGCTTATTTCACGCTGGCCCGGGGATTCCGCGCGCCGGAAGTGACCGAGCTCTATCGCCTGCAACGGCAGCAGACCGTTGCCGATCTCGATTCGGAGCGCGCCGATGCCGCGGAACTCGGCCTGCGCTGGCGGGGTAGCGCGGTTGCAGTGGATCTCGCTGCGTTTCAGATGGAAAAAAGCGACGTGATCCTGCGCGACTCCGCGGGATTCAATATCAGCGGCGGCCACACGCGTCATCGCGGCATTGAATATCAAGCCGCTTGGTCGCTTGGCGAGACCTGGGCGATTGCGGCGGCAGGTACGATTGCGCGGCATGAGTACCGCTTTACTGCCGCGGTCGAACAGGGTGAACAGATCACCGCGGGTAACGACATCGATACGGCGCCACGGAACGTGCATGGGCTGCGGCTCAGCCACGACGCGGGTCCGGTCGCCGCCGAACTCGAATGGTTGCGCATTGCAGGGTATTGGACCAATGCCGCGAACACGGCGCGTTATGACGGGCATGATCTCGCAAATCTTCGCATGTCGCTGCGGCCGCACCGCAACTGGTCGCTGGCGCTGCGCATCAGCAACCTGTTCGACGCGGACTACGCCGATCGCGCAGATTTCGCCTTTGGCAATCACCGCTATTTCCCGGGGCGCGGTCGCGCATACTTCCTGGAGCTGGGCTGGCACGAGGACTGATCCATGCAATACGCCGCGATGACCGTGACCGCGCTGGTCGGCGCTTCACTCGCCGTGCAGATCGGACTCAACGCAACGATGAGCCGACACGTGGGCTCACCGCTTGCGGCAGCGCTGCTCAATTTCGTAGTCGGGTCGCTGGTGCTGTTCGTGATCGTGCTGCTCGGCCGCGGATCGCTGCCGATGCTCGCGCAGGCGAGCGGCGCGCCATGGTGGGCCTGGGGTGCGGGCTTGCTCGGCGCCATATTCATAACCGCCTCGACGGTCTTCGGGCCGCTGATCGGCGGTGCGACATTCCTCGCGCTGCTGGTCGCCGGGCAGATGATCGCGGCGCTCGCGATCGATCACTATGGCGTGCTCGGCTTTCCGATGCGGCCGCTCGACGGCTGGCGCATCGCGGGCGCCGTGCTGGTCGTTGCTGGCGTGCTCCTGCTGGCGCGGCGCGCGTAAGAGGGTAGCGTCCCCTGTTAAGCCCCTGTTAAGCGGGCTGCTGTTGCGTGATGCAATGGATATTGCCACCCCCGAGCAGAATCTCGCGGGATTGCACGCCGATGACTTTGCGGCCTGGAAACAGGCCGGCGATGACGGCTCTGGCACGCCGGTCGGTGCGTGCATCCAGTAATGGCATGACGACATGCCGATTGGCGATGTAGAAATTCACGTACGAACCCGCCAGGCGATCGCCGCCACGGCGCAACTTGTTGCCAGGCACCGCTTCGATACCGGCTGCCTCCTGCGCCGTCATATACATTGGACCTGGTTGCGTTAACTTGTGTATTTTCAATATTTTACCGCGACTATCTCTGGCGTTTTGTAACACCTCGAACGCCGCGCGCGAGATGTCGTACTGCGGATCCGCAGGATCATCGCACCAGGTCAACACCACTTCGCCCGCACGCACGAAGCAGCACAGGTTATCCACGTGGCCATCGGTCTCGTCATTGAACACGCCGCGCGACAGCCAGATGATTTTCCGCACACCGAGATAACGCTCGAGCAGTGTCTCGATCTGGCCGCGACTGAGTGCTGGATTGCGATTCGGATTCAGCAGGCACTCTTCCGTGGTCAGGAGCGTGCCGCGTCCGTCAACGTGAATCGCGCCGCCCTCCAGCACGAAGGGGGCGCGATAGCGTGTGCAGCATTCGATCTCAAGCACCTTGGCAGCCACCTGATCATCGAGATCCCATGGAGCATAGATGCCGCCCGAGCGTCCGCCCCAGGCATTGAAAATCCAATCGACCCCGCGCATGCGCCTGCGACGATCCACTACGAAAGTCGGACCGACGTCGCGCATCCAGGCATCGTTCGAGGAAATTTCGACGACCCGTACGCCCGCTGGCAATGCCTTGCGCGCCAGCTCGAACTGTTCCGCCGACACGCCCATCGTGACCCGTTCACTCTGCGCGATGGCCGCGGCGACTGCCGTGAACGTGCGTTGCGCCGGCACCGCACCGTCGCGCCAGTTGTCGTGACGCTCCGGCCACAGCATCCAGGTGCCTGCGTGCGGCTCCCATTCCGCAGGCATGTGAAAGCCGTCCCCCGCGGGCGTACCATGCAATGACTTTGCACTAGCCGCTTTTGCCATGGCGGCGATTCTACGCGATGTTGCGCCGCTTCAAACTTCTCCCCGCCGGATGGCGATTTCCTTGACCACCGCGTAAATCGCCGGGATTACGATCAGCGTGAGGATCGTCGAGGAAATCATCCCG
>JANNTO010000104.1:0-5288 GCA_031403675.1 Gammaproteobacteria bacterium
CCGGCAACTGCAGCCACGCGGTCAACGATTTCCGAAAACTGTGCGGTATAGAGGCCTACGCGCCGACCGACAATGTTTCTGAGATCACGGCGCGCACCAATGACGAAGGCTGGGACACGGTGTTTGCAGCTTGGCTGCGCACCAGCCGCGCGGGCGACAAGGACGCGGTGTTGGTGTTCTCCGTCGGCGGCGGCAACCTTGAGAAGAACGTTAGCGCCAATATCGTTGCCGGCCTCAAGGAAGCCAAACAACGTGGCCTGAAGGTATTCGGTGTGGTAGGTCGCGATGGTGGCTATACCAAACAGGTCGGTGACTGCGTGGTGGTTGTGCCCACCGTGGAAGCCTCGCGCATTACGCCGCATACTGAAGCTTTCCAAGCCGTGGTCTGGCACTGCCTGGTATCTCATCCGCTCCTGCAGCAAGTCGCCACAAAGTGGTGAGAAGAGATGGCATGCGCCGTGCAGTGTTTCTGGATCGCGACGGTGTAATCAACCGAGCGATGGTCCGAAATGGCAGGCCCTACCCACCGGATACGCTTGAGGCACTTGAAATCCTTCCAGGGGTCCCCAACGCATTGCAGAAGCTGCGTGCCGCCGGATTTCTGAACATTGTTGTCACCAATCAGCCCGATGTTGCCACCGGCAAGCAACGCCGGGAAGTCATCGACGCCATGCACGAGCAACTGTTCCGCGAATTGCCGCTCGATGCAGTGAAGGTCTGCTATCACGTGGAAGCGGACAACTGCAGTTGCCGCAAACCGAAGCCTGGAATGCTGCTCCAGGCGGCCGCCGAGTTCGAAATTGATCTCGGGAATAGTTTTGTCGTCGGCGACCGCTGGCGCGATGTCGCCGCAGCACAGGCCGCCGGCTGCCAGGCTCTTTTTATCGATTTCGCCTATGCGGAGAAAATGCCTGAGAAACCGTACGCTACGGTAGAATCGCTTCCCGGTGCGGTTGAGTTGATTCTCACCGAAAATCATCACTCATAGATCGCGAACACGATCGTGGCCGATACAAATTCCCTCAGGATAAAACTGTTCGCCGATGGTGCGGACCTCGCCGGAATGAAGGAGATGGCGGCGAACCCGATGATCAGGGGCTTTACCACCAACCCGACGCTAATGCGCAAGGCGGGAGTGGCCGACTACAAGGCGTTCGCGCTGGAGGTGCTGAAGGTCATTCCGGACCGGCCGGTCTCGTTTGAGGTGTTCGCTGACGACTTTGGACAGATGGAGAAGCAGGCACGCGAGATCGCCTCCTGGGGCCGAAACGTCAATGTCAAGATTCCGGTGACGAATACCAAGCGCGAGTTTTGCGGGCCGCTCGTCGAGCGCCTGTCGAAGGCGGGCGTAAAACTTAACGTCACTGCGCTACTGACGCTCGACCAGGTAAAGCGCGTCACGGAGCGCCTCGCACCTGAGACGCCGGCGATCATCTCCGTGTTCGCCGGGCGCATCGCAGATACCGGGTGCGACCCGATCCCGATCATGGCAGAGGCGGTGAAGGTCATGCGCGCCAGGCCGAAGGCCGAACTAATCTGGGCGAGCCCCAGGGAGCTGCTCAATATCTTCCAGGCGGACAGCATCGGCTGTCACATCATCACCGCGACGAACGACATCCTGAAAAAGTTGTCGCTGGTCGGCAAGGATCTCGACCAGTTCTCGCTTGAAACCGTTGAGATGTTCTACAAGGACGCTAGCGCCGCGGGCTACAAGATCGCTACAAGTGTTGCGTCCTGACGTTTCGAAGGCCTGAAGAGCTCCGCCAACATTAGAAACACTGACATGCGACTCAAGAACGTGCTTGTTACCGGTGGCGCTGGCTACGTGGGGAGCCTGCTTGTTCCGGGGTTGCTCGAGGCCGGGTACAAGGTCACCGTGTACGACATCATGTATTTCGGCGATCACTTCTTGCCCAAGGACAACCCCAATCTCAAGGTTGTGAAAGGCGACATTCGTGATCTGACGGCATTTGGCCAGGCGCTCAGGGCCATGGATGTAGTCATTAACCTCGCCTGTATCTCCAATGACGCAAGCTTCGAGTTGGACGAGAAGCTATCGACGTCGATCAATCTTGATGCGTTCGAGCCGATGGTAGTCGCTGCGAAGCAGGCCGGGGTGCGGCGTTTCATCTATGCGTCGTCGAGTTCGGTCTATGGTGTGTCCGACGCGCCGGACGTGACCGAAGACCACCCGCTTGTTCCGCTCACGCTCTACAATAAGTACAAGGGCTTGTGCGAGCCGCGTCTTTTCAGGCATCAATCGTCCGACTTTGTGTGCGTAACGATCCGCCCGGCGACACTGTGCGGCTACGCACCGCGCCAACGCCTCGACCTTTCGGTCAATATTCTTACCAATCATGCAGTCAACAACAACAAGATTACGGTGTTCGGCGGCTCGCAGAGACGACCGAACCTGCACGTGCAGGACATGGTCGATCTGTACAAGCTTCTACTTACCGTTCCTGACGAGCAAATCGCCGGTCAGCTCTTCAACGCTGGCTCTCAGAATATGTCGATCATGGACATCGCGCGAGTCGCCAAACGCGTTGTGCAGGAGATGTTTCCGGAAAAGGGCGATATCCCGATTATCACTACACCTACCGACGATATCCGTTCGTACCACGTCAATTCAGACAAAATCCAGCGCGTTATTGGATTCAAGCCGCAGTACACGGTTGAAGATGCAATCCGCGACCTGTGTCTAGCATTCAAGTCCGGTAAGCTGCCGCGCAGCATGGACGACACCTTCTATTTCAACGTCCGTCGCCTCAAGGAACTGAAAGCTGCATGACAAGGAAAGTCCTGGCGGTGGTCACTGGCGGTGCCGGCTTCATCGGCAGCCACATGGTGGACGCCTTGCTCGAGCGCAGCTTCTCCGTCCGGGCCGTAGACAATCTGGTCGGCGGCCGCGAGGAAAACCTGGCGCATCACGCCGGCAACCCGGATTTGGTGTTTGAGCGGCGCGATGTCCGCAGCTTTGCGCCTGACGATGCACTATTCCACGGCGCGACATACGTATTCCATTTCGCTGGTGTTGGCGATATCGTTCCCTCTATCGAGCGGCCGCTTGAATACATGTCGACAAACGTCCAAGGGACAGTACACATGCTGGAATGCGCCCGCCATGCCCGAGTGGCCAAGTTCGTCTATGCCGCTTCGTCGTCCTGCTATGGGTTGGCCAGCGTCCCGACGCGCGAAGATCACCCTATCGACGCAGGCTACCCCTACGCACTCTCGAAGTATCAGGGCGAACAGGCCGCGTTCCATTGGCATAAGGTGTACAAGTTGCCGGTCAACTCCATCCGAATCTTCAACGCCTATGGCACGCGCTCTCGCACCTCTGGGGCCTATGGCGCCGTGTTTGGCGTGTTTTTGCGTCAAAAACTGGCCGGAAAGCCGTATACGGTCGTCGGCGATGGGACCCAGTCGCGGGACTTCCTGTATGTCACCGATGTCGCCCGGGCATTCCTCGCCGCAGCTGAGACGCCGCGCAACGGGCGAATCTACAATCTGGGTGCCGGCAATCCGCAGACGGTGAACCGATTGATCGCGTTGCTTGGTGGCGAAACGACAGGCGTCCCAAAGCGCCCGGGTGAACCGGACTGCACGTGGGCCGATATCACGCGAATCACTGCGGAACTCGACTGGCGCCCTCAGGTGAGCTTCGAGCAAGGGGTGGCGAATATTGTCGCCAACATCGACTACTGGCGCAACGCGCCCCTGTGGGATCCGGACTCGATCGCCGAGGCGACCAGGACCTGGTTCGAGTACATGTCGCCGCAAGGAACCGCGTGATGGACGCCGCAAGCAGGCAGCTCTTTTCGCACAAGATCAAGACCGCCGGGCAGATTCGCGAAGCGATTGGGCCGCGGCCGCGTAACAGGAAGGTCATCATGTGCCATGGCACCTTCGACGTGGTGCACCCGGGCCATGTGCGGCACTTACTGTATGCCAAGACGAAGGCCGATGTGGTCATCGCGAGCTTGACTGCGGATGAGCACATCACAAAGGGCAACATGAGGCCCTACGTTCCGGAGGACCTGCGCGCCGTAAATCTCGCAGCACTCGAGATGGTGGATTACGTGGTGGTGGATCGCGATTCGACGCCGCTCAGAAATCTGGCGCTGATACAGCCCGACTACTTCGCCAAGGGCTACGAGTATACCGCCGGCGTGATTCATCCGAAAACGCAGGAAGAGATCGACGTGCTTGAGAGCTACGGCGGCGAGATCATCTTTACGCCGGGCGATGTCGTGTACTCGTCATCGGCATTGATCGAACTCGCGCCGCCTTCGATCGCCGTTGAGAAGCTTATGACGCTGATGGAGGCCGAGGGTGTCAGCTTCAAGGATCTGTACGAAGCGCTCGAAAAACTCAAGGGTCTGCGAACGCATGTGGTCGGCGACACCATCGTGGACAGCTACACGTACTGCAGCATGATCGGAGGCATGACCAAGACGCCGACCATCAGCGTGCGCTTTGAGAAAAGGGTCGATTACGTCGGCGGGGCAGGTGTCGTGGCCAAGCATTTGCGTGCCGCTGGCGCGGACGTGACCTTCTCTACGGTGCTCGGCAACGACGCCCATAGCAGTTTCGTGCTCAATGACCTCAAGACCTTCGGCGTCCGCTGCCTGCCGATCATCGACGAAACCCGCCCCACCACCAACAAGAACGCTATCGTTGCCGAGACCTACCGGCTGCTGAAGATCGATACCCTGGACAATCGCTCCGTTTCCGACAAGATCGTTGAGCAGCTGAAAAAGCAGCTTGTCGAGAGAAATACGCAGGCAGTGGTGTTCAGTGACTTCCGCCATGGCATCTTTAACCGCGGCACCATTCCGCACCTTACCTCAGCGATTCCGCAGGGTGCGTTTCGCGTCGCCGACAGCCAGGTGGCGAGCCGGTGGGGCAACATCCTTGATTTTCAGGATTTCGATCTTGTCACGCCAAACGAGCGCGAGGCGCGCTTTGCGCTTGGCGACCAGGATTCGGTCGTGCGACCGCTGGCGCTTGAACTGCACAAGCGTTCACGCTGCGGCACACTGATCCTGAAATGTGGCGATCGAGGCATCATCACCTATCGGTCTAATTCGCCGACGGACTATCGTGCTTTCTTTACTATCGAGAGCTTTGCTGGACGGGTGGTCGATGCGGTCGGCGCCGGCGACGCGCTGCTCGCCTATTCGACGCTCGCGCTGGTGGCCACCAGGAATGACGTGATCGCATCGATACTCGGCACCATGGCCGCGGGCGTCGAATGCGAGCACGATGGCAACTGGCCGGTGACG